>NZ_JACVTT010000007.1:0-83788 GCF_016624665.1 Stenotrophomonas sp. S39
GTGGGGGGGGGAATTTTTAGCTATTAATGCCGGTGGTTGTGCCGGCCGCTGGCCGGCAATTCCCCCGGCGCCGGTTGTCTGGCCGCTGTTGCCGGCCAGCGGCCGGCACTACCGAAGCAGGGATTGCGTAAACTCAGAGGTCTGTCTCCCCATTCCCCCAGGCCGATGCAACCCACCACCAAGCTGCCCAAGGTCGGTACCACGATCTTCACCGTGATGTCTCAGCTCGCCGCCGAACACGGCGCGGTCAACCTGGGCCAGGGTTTCCCGGATTTCTCCGCGCCGCAGCGCCTGATCGACGAAACCACCAAGGCGATGGCCGCCGGCCTGAACCAGTACCCGCCGATGACCGGCGTGGCACCGCTGCGCCAGGCCATCGCGCAGAAGTCGCTGGACCTGTACGGCGCGACGATCGACCCGGACACCGAAATCACCGTCACCAGCGGTGCCACCGAGGCGATCTTCAACGCCATCCACGCCGTGGTGCGTGCCGGCGAGGAGGTGATCGTGCTGGACCCGGCCTACGACTGCTATGAACCGGCCATCGAACTGGCCGGCGCCATTGCCGTGCACGTGCCGCTGGATCCGCAGACCTTCGCCGTGGACTGGGACCGCGTGCGCGCGGCGATCACCCCGCGCACCCGCATGCTGATGGTCAACACGCCGCACAACCCGTCCGGCGCGATGCTGGACGAGGCCGACATGCAGGCGCTGGCCGACCTGCTGCGTGGCACGCAGATCTACCTGATCTCCGATGAAGTGTACGAACACATCATCTACGACGGCCGCCGCCACGAATCGGCGCTGCGCTACCCCGAACTGCGCGAGCGCACCTTCGTCATCTCCAGCTTCGGCAAGACCTACCACTGCACCGGCTGGAAGATCGGCTACGCCGTGGCGCCGCCGCTGCTGACCGCTGAATTCCGCAAGGTGCACCAGTACAACACCTTCACCAGCTTCGGCCCGGCGCAGTATGGTTTCGCCGCGATGATCCGCGACGAACCGGAGCACCACCTGGAGCTGGGTGCGTTTTACCAGGCCAAGCGCGATCGTTTCCGCGAGCAGCTGGCCAGCACGCGCCTGAAGCCGCTGCCGGTGCCGGGTGGCTATTTCCAGCTGGTCGACTACTCGGCCATCAGCGATCTGCCCGACCATGAATTCGTGAAGTGGCTGACCATCGAGAAGGGCGTCACTGCCATCCCGCTGTCGCCGTTCTACGAAACCGCGCCGGTCGGCCAGCGCCTGGTGCGCCTGTGCTTTGCCAAGAACGAAGCGACCCTGGACGCGGCGATCGAACGCCTGCGCCTGCTGTGAGGAACTGACGACCATGCAGGACCTGCGCATTTCCCTCGTCCAGGGCAACACCCGCTGGCATGACCCGGCGGGCAACCGTGATTACTACGGCGCGTTGCTGGCGCCGCTGGCCGGCAGCACCGACCTGGTGATCCTGCCGGAGACCTTCACCAGCGGCTTCTCCAACGAGGCCATCGCCCAGGCCGAAGGCATGGACGGCCCGACCGTCGCCTGGGTGCGCGAGCAGGCCCGGGCGCTGGACGCGGCGGTGATCGGCAGCGTGCAGCTGCGCGATGGCGAAGGCGTCTACAACCGCCTGCTGTTCGCCACGCCCGATGGCGGGCTGCAGTACTACGACAAGCGCCACCTGTTCCGTTACGGCGGCGAGCACGAGCGCTATGCCGCCGGGCGCGACCGCCTGGGCGTGGAATGGAAGGGCTGGCGGATCAATCCGCAGGTCTGCTACGACCTGCGTTTCCCGGTGTTCTGCCGCAACCGCTACAACGTGGAGCGGGCAGGGCAGATGGATTTCGACCTGCAGATCTTCGTGGCCAACTGGCCCTCGGCACGTGCCTATGCGTGGACGACCCTGCTGCGTGCGCGGGCGATCGAAAACCTGTGCTTCGTGGCAGCGGTCAACCGCATCGGCGTGGACGGCAACCAGCTGCACTACGCTGGCGACAGCGCGGTGATCGATTTCCTCGGCCAGCCACAGGTGGAGATCCGCGAGCGCGAACAGGTGGTCACCACCACCATCTCGGCCGAGGCCCTGGCCGCGCACCGCGCACGCTTCCCGGCGATGCTCGATGCCGATGCGTTCCACCTGGACGAGCGCGCCTGAGCGGGCGCTCGACCGGCGGCTGAACGCTTGCCGCACCGGCGCGCGTGCCTGCATCCACCGTGCACGCGCGCGCTGCTAGATTCGCCGGCAGTCCGACCTGAAGTGGAAGTCCTGCCGATGAACAAGCCCCTTGTCCTGCTGCTGGCGCTGGCCGCAGCCTCGCTGGCCCCGGCCGCCCATGCCGGTGGCAACCTTGATTGCCAGCTGCGCTACAACCTGTCCGGCTGGTCGCTGATCTACAAGACCGCCTCGGGCAACGGCACCATCCAGTGCAGCAACGGCGCCAGCATGCCGGTGCACATCCAGCTCAAGGGCGGCGGCCTGACCGTGGGCAAGTCGAAGATCAGCAACGGCCGCGGCAGCTTCACCGGCGCGGTGGGCATCAACGAGCTGCTGGGCACCTACGCTTCGGTGGGCGCACACGCGGGCGCGGTGAAATCCAGCAACGCGCAGGTGATGACCAAGGGCGACGTTTCGCTGGCCCTGTCCGGCACCGGCAAGGGCTGGGACCTGGGCGTGGACGGCACCGCGTTCACCATCAGCCGTCGCTGATCCCGGTCCATCCACGCATGGCGTGGATCTACCAGGAATCTGTTCTACCCGATAAAGAAAAACCCCGGCCGGAGCCGGGGTTTTTCATTTCAGCACGGCGTGCGATCACCCGCCGCGCGGGCCGCTGCGGCGCGGGCCGCCCGGACCACGGTTGCCGCCGGGGCCGCCCGGGCCACGGTTGCCACCGGGACCACCCGGGCCACGGTTGCCGCCCGGACCGCGATTGCCGCCCGGACGTGCATTGGCGTTGCCGCCCGGACGACCGTTGCCTGCCGGACGCGTGCTGCCGTACGGGCTGAAGCCCGGATTGGCGTGGTCGGACGGGAAGCTCGGGGCGTTGCCCGGATGGCCGTAGGGGTGCTTGTTGCCCTGGCCCTGCGAGCGGTTGCCCGCACCGGCCGGACGACCCTGGCCACCACCGGCGCCACCACGGCCTTCACCGCCGAAGCCGCCGCGACCCTGGCCGCCACCTGCACCGGCGCCCGGACCCTTCGGCTTGCCGTACGGACGGCCCTGGCCACCCGCGCCAGCGCCCGGACCACGGGCACCCGGGCCACGTGCGCCCGGACCGGCGTTGCGGTGGCCGCTCGGGCCGGTGCTGACACCGTCCGGCACGTACCAGGTACGGAACGCGGCCGGGTTGCCTTCCGGCAGCGAACGGTCGTTCTTCGGCGCGCGCTGCTTGAAAGGCTTCTGCGACTGCTTGGCGGCTGCTTCGCCGCTGACGGTCAGGCCGCCCTTGAAGCCGCCACCCTTGCCACCGCGACCACGGCCGCGGTCTTCGCGCACGTTGTCGAAGCGGCGCAGTTCGCGACCTTCATCGGCGGTGCTGTGGCCGTTGACGTAGGCATTGCCACGACCGCCTTCGCGCACGCGCACGGTGGTCTTGGCGGCGCGACGCTGGCCGATCACCGGCTGCAGGGTCAGCGCCGACGGCGCGCCTTCTTCCAGCTTCAGCTGCGCGCGCAGGGCTTCAACCTGGGCGGTCGGCAGTTCCACCGAATGGCCACGGACCAGTTCGCGCGGCAGGCTGACCTTGCCGTAGCGGGTGCGCTTGAGGCGGCTGACCTGGCAGCCCTGCGATTCCCACAGGCGGCGCACTTCGCGGTTGCGGCCTTCCTTCACCACGACGCGGAACCAGTCGTGCGAGTCGGTGCCGCCGATGCGCTCGACCTCGTCGAACTTGGCCGGGCCGTCTTCCAGCGCGACGCCACGGGCGAGGCGGTCGACAATGGCGTCGGAGACCTTTTCCTCGCCTTCCGGGGCACGCACACGCACCACGTACTCGCGCTCGACCTCGAACGACGGGTGCATCATGGCGTTGGCCAGTTCACCGTCGGTGGTGGCCAGCAGCAGGCCGGTGGTGTTGATGTCCAGGCGGCCGATGGCGATCCAGCGCGCGCCCTTCAGCGGCGGCAGGGATTCGAACACGGTCGGGCGGCCTTCGGGATCTTCGCGGGTGGTCACTTCGCCTTCCGGCTTGTTGTAGACCAGCACGCGCGACGGCTCGGCCAGCGCGGTGGCGACGAAGCCACGGCCATCCAGCTCGATCTTGTCGCCGCTCTTGACCGACATGCCGGTCTGCGCGACTTCGCCGTTGACCTTGACCAGGCCTTCGGCGATGCGCTGTTCCAGCGCACGGCGCGAGCCGAGGCCGGCCTGGGCCAGCACCTTGTGCAGGCGCTCTTCCAGCTTGAACTGTTCGGAGGTGGCTTCGCGCTTCAGCGAGAGCTTGTTACGGGGGGTGTCACTCATCAGTTTTGCTCCGGCCGACGGTTTCGAGGTCGGCCTCTGGTTCGGAATCGGCTTGGTCAACAGCCACGGTCGTCGTCGCGACGGCGTTGTCTTCGCGTTCGTTCACTGGCACCGCGCGCTCGCCCGGCGCGGAATCGGGGTGCCCATCATCGAGGGGCGAAGGTGCTTGCTCATCGGTGGCCGGCGCAGCAGCTGCGTCGGCGGAATCGGGGGTGTTGCCATCGCCGCCCTGCAGGCCGGCGTCATCATTGGCGGCCGCGTCGGGGTCGGCGCTGATGTCCGGGCCGGCGGCACCGGCAACGGCGGGACCATCACGGTCCAGCGCCAGCTGCGGTTCCAGCTCGCCCAGGTCTTTCAGTTCCGACAGCGGCGGCAGTTCGTCCAGGCGCTTCAGGCCGAAATAGTCCAGGAAGCCCTTGGTGGTGCCAAACAGCGCCGGCTTGCCGGGCACGTCGCGGTGGCCGACCACGCGGATCCATTCGCGCTCTTCCAGTGCCTGGATGATGTTGCTGCTGACCGCCACGCCGCGCACCTGCTCGATCTCGCCACGGGTGATCGGCTGCCGGTAGGCGATCAGCGCCAGGGTTTCCAGGGTGGCGCGGGTGTAGCGGGTCTTGCGTTCGGTCCACAACCGGCTGATCCAGCCGTGCACTTCGCCGGTCACCTGGTAGCGGAAGCCGGAGGCGACCTCGACCAGTTCCACGCCGCGGCCTTCGCAGCCCTCGCGCAGGCGCTCCAGCGCACGTTCGATGCTGCCCGGCGGTGCCGGTTCCTCTTCCGGGAACAGGTCTTTCAGCTGGGCCAGGGTGAGCGGCTGGCTGGAGGCCAGCAGGGCACCTTCGACAATGCGGTTGATCAGCGTCTGGTCCATCGGCAGTCAGCGCTCACTCGTTTTCATTGGCGGCGTCGTTGTCGTCGAACTCGCTGCTGAACTGCAGCGGGGCGTTGGTGTTGCCGGCGGCCAGGGACTTCACGTAGATCGGCGCCAGCGGTTCTTCCTGGACCAGGTCCAGCAGCTGCTCCTTGGCCAGTTCCAGCACGGCCAGGAACGTGACCAGCACGCCCAGCTTGCCTTCTTCGGCGGTGAACAGCCCTTCAAAGCGGTAGAACCTGCCGTCTTCAAGCCGGCCGAGCACTTCACCCATCCGTTGGCGCACGCTCAGTGCCTCGCGCTTGATGGCGTGGCCGCTGAACAGCTCGGCGCGCTTGAGCACGTCGTGCAGGGCCAGCAGCATCTCCTTCAGGTCCACCGGCGGCGGCAGCTTCACCGTCGCCCGCTCGGGCATGAAGGCGTGCGCCACCGTGGTGTCGCGGTCCTGGCGGGGCAGGGCGTCGATATCCTCGGCAGCCTGCTTGAAACGTTCGTACTCCTGCAGCCGGCGCACCAGCTCGGCGCGCGGGTCGGCTTCGTCGCCTTCCTCGCTGACCGGGCGCGGCAGCAGCATGCGCGACTTCACCTCGGCCAGGATCGCGGCCATCACCAGGTACTCGGCGGCCAGTTCGAAGCGCAGCTCGCGCATCACGGTGATGTATTCCACGTACTGCCGGGTGATCTCGGCCACCGGAATGTCCAGCACGTCCAGGTTCTGCCGGCGGATCAGGTACAGCAGCAGGTCCAGCGGGCCTTCAAAGGCATCCAGGATGACTTCCAGCGCATCCGGCGGGATGTACAGGTCCTGCGGGATCTGCAGGACCGGTTGCCCATGCACCACGGCCAGCGGCATTTCCTGCTGCTGGGGGGCGGGCGGCCGGGTTGGCGGGTTCGCGTCGAGCGCGAGTTCGGAAGTCATCTAATGGACAATAGGATTGCAACGGACCAGTCGCGGTACCGGACCTGCCGGGCCTGCGCCACGGCGCCCCAGGCACCAGTCACGCCGGGATCGGCGCGATTCCACACATATCAAACAGCAGGACGCGCCGCAGGAAACGGCGGCGACGGAACTACGGGGAGGTCGTCTACGTGGCCCGGCCGGTTGGCCCGGTTCGAAGCAGCGGTACGGTCGTCGGGGGCTGCGTTGGCCGCAAAAACCGACGGGCTGCTGCATCAAGCCACGTGCAATGGTGCCTAGGGTACGGCTTTGCCGGGCCAGTGTCCAGCCGGGCCGGTGGCGGTGGCCCATTGGCTAGAATCGACGCACCGCAACATGAACGAGGAATGCCCGTGTTCTATGTGATTGAAGGTTACGACGGCCAGGATGTCCTGGCGCAGCGGCTGCAGGCCCGGCCCGAACACCTGGCGCGGCTGCACGCGCTGCGCGACGAAGGCCGCCTGCTGCTGGCCGGGCCGTGCCCGGCGATCGACAGCGAGGATCCGGGTCCGGCCGGCTTCAGCGGATCGGTGGTGATTGCCGCGTTCGACTCGCTGGCTCAGGCCCGGGAGTGGGCCGATGCCGACCCCTACGTGGCTGCCGGCGTCTACACCCGCGTCGACGTGCGGCCGTTCCGCAAGGTGCTGCCATGAGTGCGCAGCGCATCGATCTGATCCGTGCTGCGCTGCAGCAGGCATTGGCGCCGAGCACGCTTGAGATCGAAGACGACAGCCACCGCCATGCCGGCCACGCCGGTGCACGTGACGGGCGGGGCCATTTCAACGTGCTGGTGGTCAGCGAGCAGTTCGCCGGCATGGCCCCGCTGGCGCGCCATCGCGCGGTGTATGCCGCGCTGGGCGGGCTGATGGAGACCGATATCCATGCGCTGTCCATCCGCGCATACACCCTGTCCGAGCAGGGCTGATGGCCTGTCCCGCAAAGTCCTGCCAGGTCCAGGAACAGACCTGTCCACGTCAGATTTCTGTGTCCATCCGGGGACATTCGTCTAACGGAGTGTTTACAAGCGCAGATGGAAACGCTTACATTCCGCGCCAAGCTGGTAGGTCCAAGCCGTGGAGGGCGGCTTCGTGAACAAGGCAGCCATAACAATCAAAGACGTCGCTCGAGAAGCCCGGGTCTCCGTGGCCACGGTTTCCCGCGCGCTGAACGGGCATGAGAATGTCGCCGAACCGGTCCGCCAGCTTGTGCTGGAGGTCGCCGCGAGGCTGCGTTACACCCCGCACGCCGCCGCACGCAGCCTGAGCAGCCGCCGCACCAATACGGTGGGCGTGGTGCTGCCCGATCTGTACGGCGAATTCTTCTCCGAGCTGATGCGCGGCATCGACAACGTTGCCCGCAACCGTCGCCAGCACCTGCTGGTGTCCAGCTACCACGGCGACCAGGTACAGCAGGGCGCCGCCCTGCGTGCCATGCGCGGCCGCGTCGATGGCCTGCTGGTGCTCTCGCCCTATGCCGAGAGCCCCGGCTTCCTCACCGACAACCTGCCGCAGTCGCTGCCCACGGTCCTGATCAATACCTATCTGCCGGGGCAGGATCACCCGGTCCTGAGCATCGACGATCACGCCGGTGCGATGGCCATGACCCGCCACCTGCTCGATGCCGGCCACCGCCGCATCGCGTTCATTTCTGGCCCGGATCTCAACTTCGACGCGCGTGAGCGCCTGCGCGGCTTCCGTGACGCGCTGGCGGCTTTTGGCAACGGCGCCGAAGGCATCGAGTTGCCCGGTGATTTCGACGAAGCTTCCGGCCATCGCGCCGGTCAGGAGATGCTGGCAGCCGGCGCGCTGCCCGATGCCGTGTTCGCCGCCAACGACATGATGGCCCTGGGTTGCCTCTACGCATTCGCGCAGGCAGGCATCCATGTTCCCACCGATGTCGCCCTGGCGGGTTTCGATGACATTCCACTGGCGCGGTTTGTACACCCCTCGTTGACCACCATGCAGGTCAGTATCGCTGAGTTGGGCGATAGGGCGATGACGCGTCTGATGCAGTTGATGGACGGCAACACCCCCGAAGGGGCAGGTGACAAGCAGACGCTCGTTCCCCGCCTCATCGTTCGCGATTCCACCACTCCGCCATCGGGCCATTGAAGCCAGAGGCGTTCCTTCTTTCTTGATTGATCGCAGGTACCGCATTCGCGGATACCGCCACCCGGAGATTGAGTTGATGATTCATTCCACGATCCGCATGCCGGCCCGCCGGCTGCTGAGCACCGCACTGGTCAGCTGCCTGATGCTGGCCGCCGCCCCGAACGTCATGGCGCAGTCGGCCAACGCCAGCCTGCGCGGCCAGGTGGCCGGCGCCCAGGCCGGTTCGGAAGTCACCGCTACCAACGTCGCCACCGGCACCGTCCGTCGCGGCACCGTGCGCGCCGACGGCACCTATTCGCTGATGGGCCTGGATCCGGGCACCTATGACGTGGCCGCCAATGGCCAGACCCAGAAGGTCACCGTCACCGTGGCCTCGACCTCCACGCTGAACTTCAGCGAGGCCGCCGCCGGTGGTACTGCCGGTGGCAGCGCCGCGACCAACCTGGACACCGTCAACGTCGTCGCGCCGACCCTGCTGCAGGAAGTGCGCACATCTGAAGTCGGCAAGACCGTCAGCCTGCAGCAGATCCAGACCACCCCGCAGGTGTCGCGCAACTTCCTGGAGTTCGCCGATGCCGTGCCGGGCCTGATCTTCACCCGTGATGCCAAGGGCAACACCTCGCTGCGCGGCGGTGCCACCAATTCCGACGGCACCAACGTCTACATCGACGGCGTGGGCCAGAAGAGCTACGTCAAGGGCGGCGGCGTGGCCGGCCAGTCCGGCAGCGCCGGCAACCCGTTCCCGCAGCTGGCCATCGGCGAATACAAGGTCATCAGCGGCAACTACAAGGCCGAGTACGGCCAGGTGTCGAGCGCCGCAGTGACCGCTGCCACCAAGTCCGGTACCAATGAATTCAAGGGTGAGGCGTTCTACCGCTACACCGATGAAGACATGCGCGCCAAGACCCCGGCCGAGCGCCAGGGCGGCAAGGACAAGATGGTCTCCGCCGAGAAGGAATACGGCTTCGCCCTGGGCGGCCCGATCATCCAGGACAAGGCACACTTCTTCGTGACCTACGAAGCCAAGCGCTTCGACCTGCCGGTCACCATCGCTCCGGACGGCGCCGTCACCGGTGCCGCCAGCCTGCTGCCGCCCGCGGGCGCCGCCGGCCTGGGCCCGGCCAGCCAGCCGTTCCAGCAGGACCTGATCTTCGGCAAGATCGACTTCGAGCCGACCGACAACGACCGCATCGAGCTGACCTTCCAGGACCGCGACGAAACCCAGTCGCAGTTCAGTGGCCAGACCTCGCCGGAAGCCGGTCGTGAAGTGGTCAACACCGACCGTCGTTACGCGCTGCGCTGGAACCACAGCGGCGAGCGTTTCTACAACGAAATGATGGTCACCCATGAAGATTCCTTCAACAACCCGACCCCGCTGACCCTGGCCAACGGCATCACCTACACCGCACCGGACGGCACCGAAGACCGCACCGTGGTGAAGATCGGTGGCGCCTCGGCACTGGATTCGCAGGTGAAGGGCCAGAAGGGCTGGTCGATCGAAGACAACCTGACCCTGGACGGCATCCAGTGGGCCGGCGACCACACCATCAAGATGGGCGTGAAGTACAAGGCCATCGACCTGTACGCCTCCGATGCGGCGCAGATCAACCCGACCTTCACCTACAGCCTGGGCGATCCGGACTTCCCGGATTCCATCCCGTACAAGGCGCAGTTCGTCAAGCCGGTGACCGGCGTGGACGGCGTGTCGGGTGAAGTGCGTTCGAAGTCCAAGCAGTACGGCGTGTTCATCCAGGACGACTGGCAGGTCAACGACCACCTGCAGATCAACCTCGGCCTGCGCTGGGACTACGAAGTCACGCCGTCCTACCTGGACTTCGTGACCCCGCAGGCGGTGGTCGATGCGATCTACTCGCAGGATCCGCGCGCCCCCGCCGGCCAGACCTACGCCGATTCGCTGGCGCTGGGCGGCCTGGACATCAGCAACTACATCAGCAACGGCCACAACCGCAAGGCATTCAAGGATGCCTGGCAGCCGCGCCTGGGCTTCTCGTATGACATCAACGCCGACGAGCAGCACGTGATCCACGGTGGTGCCGGCCGTTCGTACGACCGCGACCTGTTCGACAACCTGCAGCTGGAAACCACCAAGCTGGCCCTGCCGCAGCCGACCATCTACTTCCGCAACCCGGCCACCGGCACCTGCATCAACGGCCAGGCCGCCTGCTATGACTGGAACCCGAACCTGCTCAACGGCATCGGCAACCTGCAGGACCTGGTCGGCGCGACCAGCAATGCCGGCCTGGAAGTCGACCTGCTCAACAACAAGCTCAAGGCGCCGTACTCGGATCAGTTCAGCCTGGGCATGAGCAACCAGATCGGTGACTGGCTGACCGACGCCACCATCGCCCGCACCCTGAGCTACGACGGCTTCGCCTTCACCCTGGGCAACCGTTACCCGACCGGCCAGTTCTTCGATGACCCGCGCCTGTGCGGTGGCACCGAGGCGGGCCTGAGCCAGGCCTGGAGCTGCAACGTGCCGGGCTTCGGCAGCCTGATCATCGGCCAGCAGGGCATCAAGACCCGTGCGACCCAGGTCCTGCTGTCGGCGCAGAAGCCGTTCACCAAGGAAAGCGGCTGGGGCACCTCGATCGCCTACACCTGGACGACCGCGCGCCACAACCGCGACATCAACGAGAAGTACGCCTTTGACCGCGGCCTGATCGGCGACTACCCGACCATCCGTTCCAACGGTGCACCGCGCCACCGCCTGGTGATGACCGGTTCGTACGCTGGCTTCTGGGGCATCACCTTCGGTGGCAAGATCACCCTGGCCACCCCGACCGCCGTCAACGACTGGTACCCGGTGCCGCAGGCCAGCGGCTTCAACCTGCCGACCCCGCAGGCTGCCGTGCCCAATGCCAATGGCAAGTTCCTGCTGGGTGGCAAGATCTTCGGCTACCGTTCGGTCGACCTGCAGGCGACGAAGACGTTCAAGATGCCGGGCGACACCGAGATGTACGCTCGTATCGACATCATCAACGTGTTCAACTTCGACAACTTCTCCACCTACAACTACGTCAAGACGAACGGCAAGCTGCAGGCCAGCTACAACGAGACCGGCGACATCATCGGTACTCCGCGCCAGGTCAAGGCCGAAGTGGGCTTCCGCTTCTAAGCAACGACGTACGCGCCACCCCGTTGCCAGCGGCCCGCCGCTGGCAACGGAACCTGGCAATGGCCGGCCTGCGGGCCGGTCCATTGTCCAGCCCCATGCGGCGTCGCTGCGGCGCTGCATGGGACTGGACAATGCCTGTGTTGAATCGGCCACGAATGCGTGGTTTTTTAAGAGTCTGGTTTGTAAACGATTTCAGGCCATTGGACGTTATGCTTTCCCATCGATCAGCCCACTGGAGGAACCGCGCCATGCAGGCACGCCACCTGTTGACCGCCGCTGCGATGACCCTGGCCATCGCCGCCTGCAAACCGGCCCAGCAGGAGCCTGCAAAGCCCAAGCCGCCGGTGATCCTGCTGGAAGCAGACGCGCCGCCGCGGCCGATGAAGCCGGAACTGCCGCCGCTGTTCGATGACATCGAGCGCCGCACCTTCCAGTTCTTCTGGGACACCACCAATGAACTCAACGGCCTGACCCCGGACCGCTACCCGTCGCGTCCGTTCGCCAGCATCGCCTCGGTTGGCTTCGCGCTGACCGCGTACCCGATCGGCATCGAGAACGGCTGGGTCAGCCGCAATCAGGCAATCGACCGCACCCTGACCACGCTGAAGTTCTTCCGCGACGTGCCGATGGGCCCGCAGCGCACCGGCAAGGCCGGCTACAAGGGCTTCTACTACCACTTCCTGGACATGCAGGAAGGCCGCCGCTACGACAGCTGGGTCGAGCTGTCCTCGGTCGACACCGCGCTGCTGATGATGGGCGTGCTGTTCGCCCAGTCGTACTACGACGGCGACGACCCGCGCGAAAAGGAAATCCGGCAGATCGCCGACCAGCTGTACAAGCAGGTCGACTGGCCGTGGCTGCAGCAGCGTGCGCCGCTGATCTCGATGGGCTGGTTCCCCGAGAGCGGCTTCATCGACCACGACTGGATGGGCTACAACGAGGCGATGATGGTCTACATCCTCGCCCTCGGCTCGCCCAGCCACCCGGTGAGCCCGGATGCGTGGACGGTGTGGACGCGCACCTATGACAACGACTGGGGCGTCTACCAGGGCCAGGAATACCTGTCCTTCGGTCCGCTGTTCGGCCACCAGTACAGCCATGTCTGGATCGATTTCCGCGATATCCAGGATGCCTACATGCGTGAGCGTGGCAGCACCTACTTCCTCAACAGCCGCTCGGCGGCGCTGGCCCACCGCGAGTACGCCATCGCCAACCCGATGCAGTGGAAGGACTATGGCGAGAACGTGTGGGGCCTGACCGCCAGCGACGGCCCGCAGAACACCACCCAGGAATACCGCGGCGAGCAGCGCCAGTTCCGCCATTATTCCTCGCGCGGCGCCGGCCTGCGCGAGAACTTCGATGACGGCACCATCGCCCCGACCGCGGCGATCTCCTCGATCGTGTTCGCGCCCGAGGAAGTGATCCCGGCCACGCTGGAGATGCACAAGCGCTACGGCGACTACATCTATTCCAGCTATGGCTTCCTGGATTCGTTCAACCCCAGCTTCAACTACGACATCCCGATCAAGACCGGCCGCATGGTGCCGGGCCGCGGCTGGGTGGCCAGCGATTACATCGCCATCGACCAGGGCCCGATCCTGACGATGATCGCCAACTACCGCGATGACTTCGTCTGGGAAGTGATGAAGAAGAACCCGTACATCCGCAAGGGCCTGGAGCGGGCCGGTTTCAGCGGTGGCTGGCTGGCCCCGGAAGGGTCGTTCCAGCCGCTGGTGCTGGAAAAGGATGAGAAGGCTGCGGCGGCACGCGCGGTCGGTATCGCAGAATCGCGCGCGGCTGCCGCGCAGGAACAGAAGAACAATGCCAACCGCAACACGGGCCAGGGGAAGTAACAAGGTGCACGATTGGATTGACCGCCTGCGACGCTGGGCCCTGCCTGCGATGGCCGCACTGGCCATGGCCGGCTGCGCGCGCACCGAGCAGGGCACCACGACGGTCCGCTTCTGGGCCATGGGCCGCGAGGCCGAAGTGGTCAGCGAACTCATCCACGAGTTCGAAGCTGAGAACCCCGGCATCAAGGTGGATGTGCAGAACATTCCCTGGACGGCCGCGCACGAGAAGCTGCTGACCGCCTTTGCGGCCGATGGCCTGCCCGATGTCTGCCAGCTCGGCAACACCTGGGTGCCCGAGTTCGCCGAACTCAACGCACTGACCCCGCTGCAGCCGTTCGTGCAGCAGTCGTCCGTGGTCGATCCGACGGACTACTTCCAGGGCATCTGGGATACCAACGTGATCCACGGCGAGCTGGTGGGCGTGCCGTGGTATGTCGACACCCGCCTGATCTTCTACCGCAAGGACCTGCTGGCGCAGGCCGGCTTCGACCATCCGCCGCGCACCTGGGCGGAGTGGGACGAGCAGATGGCCGCGATCAAGAAGATGCAGGGCCCGAACCGCTATGCGGTGCTGATGCCGATCAACGAGTTCGAGCAGCAGCTGTCGCTGGCCCTGCAGCAGCCCGATCCGCTGCTGCGCGACGAGGACACCCGCGGCAATTTCTCCAGCCCCGGTTTCCGTCGCACCCTGGCCTTCTACGCCAACATGTTCGAGCAGGGCTGGGCGCCGAAGATGTCCGAGACGCAGATCTCCAACGTCTGGGATGAGTTCTTCCGCGGCTTCAACGTGTTCTACATCTCCGGCCCCTGGAACATCCGCGAGTTCAAGAAGCTGCAGCCCAAGGAACTGGAAGGGAAGTGGGGCACCGCCGCCCTGCCGGGCCCGGACGGCCCGGGCGCGGGCATCGCCGGTGGCACCAGCCTGGTGATCTTCCGCAAGTCGCAGCAGAAGGAAGCCTCCTGGAAGCTGATCGAATTCCTGTCACGCCCGGAGATCCAGGCCCGGTTCCACTCGATCATCGGTGACCTGCCGCCGCGCCGCAGTACCTGGAACGCCCCGTCGCTGGCCAACGATCCGCTGGCCGCCGCGTTCCGTGACCAGCTGGAGCGCGTCAAGCCGACGCCGAAGGTGCTCGAGTGGGAGCGCATCGTGCAGGAAATGCGCATCGTCACCGAGAAGGTGGTGCGTGGCGGCATGCCGCAGGACAAGGCCGTGGAAGAGCTGGACCAGCGCGTGGACAAGGTGCTGGCCAAGCGCCGCTGGATGCATGAACAACAACGCCTGCAGCGCAGCGATGCCCCCCCGGGCTCGACCAGTGCAGTCGCGGCCGGGAGCCCGCAATGAAACGTTCGTCCCTCGCCGGCTGGATCTTCGCCGGCCCCTCGCTGATCGTGCTGGGCGTGTTCTTCGGCCTGCCGGTGGCATCGGCGCTCGCCCTGAGCGTGACCGACTTCGACCTGTACGCGCTGGCTGACGGCGGCAACCTGCGCTTCGTCGGGCTGGGCAACTACGTCGACCTGCTGCAGACGCCGATGTTCTGGAAGTCGCTGTGGAACACCACCTACTTCGTGGTGATCGGCGTGCCGTTGTCGATCGGCGTGTCGCTGGGCGCGGCCATGCTGCTCAACGCACCGGCCGCCCGCTTCAAGGCCCTGTTCCGCACCGCGCTGTTCGCCCCCGTGGTGACCACCCTGGTGGCGGTGGCGGTGATCTGGCGCTACCTGTTCCATACCAGCTACGGCCTGGTGAACTACGGCCTGGGCCATATCGGCATCAGCCCGATCGACTGGCTGGGCGACCCGAACTGGGCCATGCCCACCATCATGCTGTTCGCCGTGTGGAAGAACTTCGGCTACAACATGGTGATCTTCCTGGCCGGCCTGCAGGCCATCCCGCATGACCTGTACGAGGCCGCGCGCATCGATGGCGCCTCGCGCTGGAAGCAGTTCCTGCACATCACCCTGCCGATGCTCGGCCCGGTGCTGCTGGTGGTTGGTGTCATTACCGTGTCCGGCTACTTCCAGCTGTTCGCCGAACCGTACGTCATGACCCGCGGCGACCCACTGCAGAGCACTGTCAGCGTGCTGTATTTCATGTTCGAGGAAGGCTTCAAGTGGTGGAACCTGGGACGCGCCTCTGCCGTGGCGTTCCTGCTGTTCCTGATCATCCTGGCGGTGACCACCGTGATGCTGCGTTTCGGCCGCAAGAGGCAGTTGGTATGAGTCGTGAGATCGGCCAGTCGCGCTGGCACCCGTGGATGATCAATGGCGCGTTGCTGGTGCTGGCCCTGGTCAGCCTGGCACCGCTGTTGTGGATGCTCTCGGTGTCGTTCATGCCGCAGGGCGAGGCGACCCATTTCCCGCCGCCACTGCTGCCTTCGCACGTCACCACCCACAACTACACCGAGCTGTTCGCGCGCACCGGCATGGGGGGCAACTTCGCCAACAGCCTGCTGGTGTCGGTGGCGATCACCTTCGGTTCGCTGCTGCTCAACACCATGGCCGGCTACGCCTTCGCCAAGCTGAACTTCGTCGGCCGCGAGCGCCTGTTCCAGGTGCTGATGGCGGCGCTGGTGATCCCGGCGCAGGTGGCGATGCTGCCGCTGTTCCTGCTGATGAAGCAGCTGGGCCTGGTCAACAGCTTCGGCGGCGTTATCGTGCCGGCGCTGGCCAGCGTGTTCGGCATCTTCCTGGTGCGGCAGTACGCCCGTTCCATCCCGGACGAGCTGCTGGAAGCGGCCCGCATCGACGGGGCAGGGGAGCTGCGCATCTTCTTCCAGATCGTGCTGCCGATGCTCAAGCCGGTGCTGGTGACCCTGGCGATCTTTACGTTCATGGGCGCGTGGAACGATTTCATGTGGCCGTTGATCGTCTTGACCGATCAGGAGCACTACACTTTGCCGGTGGCGCTGGCCACCCTCTCGCGCGAGCACATCATGGACGTGGAAATGATGATGGCCGGCGCGGTGGTCACCGTGGTTCCGGTGCTGGCCCTGTTCCTGGTGCTGCAGCGGTACTACATCCAAGGTCTGTTGCTGGGGAGCGTCAAGGGATGAAGCGAGCGATCGCCGTTGGATTGGGCCTGTTGTGGACCTCCCTGGCGATCGCCGCACCACCGGTGCTGCCGGCGCCCAAGGTGCTGGACGACTTCGATGACATCAGCGCGTGGAAGCTGGTGCTGTCCGACCAGGTCAGCGGTTCGCTGCGGCCGGTCAGCGGCGCCGGTGGTGGCCGCGCGCTGTGCCTGGACTACGACTTCCACAAGGTGTCCGGCTACGTCGGCCTGCGCCGCGCGCTGAACATCGAGTACCCGGCCAATTACCGCTTCGGGTTCCAGCTGCGCGGCGATTCCCCGCGCAACGACCTGCAGTTCAAGCTGATCGATGCCAGCGGCGACAACGTGTGGTGGGTCAACCGGCCGGGCTACAGCTTCAGCAAGGCCTGGGCGCCGGTGGAGTACCGCCGCCGCCAGATCGACAAGGCCTGGGGCCCCTCGGCCGAGAAGGAGATGGCGCGCAGCGCCGCGGTCGAGTTCACGATCTACAGCAAGGTCGGTGGCCGCGGCACCGTGTGCTTCGACAAGCTGACCCTGCAGGGCCTGCCGCCGCAGGACGAGTCGGCGCTGATGCCGTCGGTGATCGCCGACACGGCCACCGCGCTGCAGGACCGCATGATCGATGGCAAGAGCGATACGTTCTGGGTCAGCGGCGGGGTCAAGCAGCAGACCATCAGCCTGGACCTGCACAAGAGCCGCGAGATCGGCGGTGCGGTGATCGACTGGCTGCCCAACCTGGAGGCGACCCGCTACACGGTGCGCACCTCCGAGGACGGCCGTGACTGGCGTACGGTGCGCGAAGTCACCGGTGGTGGCGGTGGCCGTGACTGGCTGGCGCTGCCCGATACCGATGCGCGCTACGTGCGCTTCGATCTGCAGGACGGGCCGAACTGGCGCTATGGCATCCGCGATATCGCGCTGAAGCCGCTGGCCTTCGCGGCCACGCCCAATGCCTTCCTGTCCTCGGTGGCCGCCGACCTGCCGCGCGGTGCATTGCCGCGTGCCTACGTGGGCGAGCAGCCGTACTGGACCCTGCTGGGCCTCGACGGTGGCCAGGAGCAGGCGCTGATCAGCGAGGATGGCGCATTGGAGCCGGCCAAGGGCAGCTTCAGCATCGAGCCGTTCATCCGCATGGACGGCAAGCTGCTGGACTGGTCCAGCGTGGCCACCACGCAGTCGCTGCAGGACCGTTACCTGCCCATCGCCACGGTTGACTGGGTGCATGAGAAGGCCGGCCTGTCGGTGACCAGTTTCGTGCAGGGCACGCCCGAGCGCGCCCAGCTGATCGGCCGCTACCGCCTGAGCAACCCGGACAAGGTCGCCCACGAATACACCCTGGCGCTGGCGATCCGGCCCTGGCAGGTCAACCCGCCGACCCAGTTCCTCAACACCACTGGTGGCTTCAGCCGCATCGAAGCGCTGGACGTGGGCGAGCAGCTGGTGCGCGTCAACGGCGAACCGCGCATCTACCCGCTGCAGGTCCCGGACGCGCGCTTTGCCACGACCTTCGACGGCAAGCTCGATGCGATGCACCTGGCGTCGGGCAACTTCCCGGCGACCACGGCGGTGAAGGACAGCACGGGCCTGGCCTCCGGCGCGATGCTGTACACCATCAAGCTGGAGCCGGGGCAGAGCCGCGAGGTGGCCGTGGTGCTGCCGCAGACCGGCGGCTGGAAGCCGCAGGCGCTGGACGTGGCCAAGGCGCAGCAGCAGGTGGCGGCGATGTGGCGCGACAAGCTGGGCGTGGTCAACCTGCAGGTACCGGCGGCCGGCCAGCCGCTGGTTGAAACCCTGCGTACCGCCGTGGCGCACATGCTGATCTCGCGCGTGGGCCCGCGCCTGCAGCCGGGCACGCGTTCGTATGCACGCAGTTGGATCCGCGATGGCGCAATGATTTCCGAAGGCCTGCTGCGCATGGGCCGCAGCGACGCCGTGCGTGATTACGTGACCTGGTATGCGCCGTTCCAGTTCGAGAATGGCAAGGTGCCGTGCTGTGTCGATGCCCGCGGCAGCGACCCGGTGCCTGAGAACGACAGCCACGGCGAGCTGATCTACAACATCGCCGAGTACTGGCGCTACACCGGCGACGGCACGTTCCTGGAACTGATGTGGCCGCACGTGCAGGGCGCCTACAATTACATGGAGCAGCTGCGCGCCAGCGAGCGCACCGAGGACAACCGCGCACGCAACCCTGCCTTCTACGGGATGATGCCGGCGTCGATCAGCCATGAGGGCTATTCGGCCAAGCCGATGCACTCGTACTGGGACAACTTCTGGGCGCTGCGCGGCTACAAGGATGCTGCGCAGGTGGCGGCACAGCTGGGCAAGGTGGAGGCGATGCAGATCAGCGAGTCGCGCGACCAGTTCCGCGACGACCTGCAGGCTTCGCTGCTGGCCGCCATGCAGCAGCACAGGATCGATTACCTGCCCGGTTCGGCCGAGCTGGGTGACTTCGATGCCACCTCCACCACCATCGCGCTGGCGCCGGGTGGCGAGCAGGGCCGGCTGCCGCAGGAGGCGCTGGAGGCGACCTTCGAGCGCTACTGGAACGAGTTCGTCGCGCGCCGCGATGGCAAGCGCGAGTGGAAGGACTACACGCCCTACGAATGGCGCAACGTGGCGGCCTTCGTGCGCCTGGGCTGGCGCGACCGTGCCTGGCAGGCCACCCAGTTCTTCTTCAAGGACCGTGCGCCGCAGCCCTGGAACCAGTGGGCCGAAGTGGTCTCGCGCACGCCGCGCAAGCCGTTCTTCGTCGGTGACCTGCCGCATGCCTGGGTGGCGTCGGACTTCGTGCGTTCGGCCCTGGACATGTTCGCCTACAACCGCGACGCCGATGAGGCGCTGGTGCTGGCAGCGGGCATTCCAACCGCCTGGTTCCAGGGGGAGGGCATCGCCGTGCAGGGCCTGCGCACGCCGCAGGGCCAGTTGAACTACCGCCTGCAGCGCAGCGACAAGCAGCTGGTGCTCGACCTGCAAGCGGGCCTGGTGCCGCCGCCCGGTGGCGTGGTGCTACCGTGGCCGTACAGTGGCGATCCCGGTGAGGCCACCATCAATGGCGAGCCGGCCGAGTGGAACAACCGCGAACTGCGCGTGCACCAGTTGCCGGCGCGGGTCGAGATCGACGTGCCCAGCGCGGTGCGCCGCGCAGAACGCAAGGGACAGTAAGCATGGCGTTGAAGCAGGGGAGGGCGCGCGTGGCAGTGCGCGGCCTGGGGCTGGCGATCGCACTGGCCCTGCCGGGGCTGGCACCGGCGCAGCAGGCGGCAGAGGCCGCGCCGGTCGCGGCCGAGGTGTCCACTGCGCCCGGCATGGGGATGGTGACCTTCAACCTGCACCACGACCGCGAGGATTGGCCGACCCGTCGGCGCACGATCCTGGCCGAGCTCAAGCGCCTGCAACCCGATGCCATCGCGCTGCAGGAAGTGATCCAGCGCCGCAACGTGCGCAACCAGGCGCAGTGGCTGGCCAGCCAGCTCGGCTACAAGTACGTGTTCGTTTCCACCGATCCGGTGGGGGCGCCCAAGCGCTATGGCAACGCGCTGCTGACCCGCCGCCCGATCCTGGCCCACGGCGAGCACCTGCTGCAGCCGCTGGATGACCACCGCACCGTGGCCCACCTGCGCATCGACGTGGACGGACAGCCGGTGAACGTCTATGCCACGCATCTGAACGAACGCAGCGACGAGCGTGGCCAAGGCATCCGCCGCAGCCAGGTGGAAGATCTGCTGCGCTACATCACCGGGACCTCGGCAGGCGCGCCCGTGGTGATCGCCGGTGATTTCAACGCGCTGGTGGATGCGGGCGACCTGAGCGAGCTGCGCAGCCATTACGGCGACAGCTATGGCAGCGTGCACGTGAACACCGACCTGGCCGGTGTGAGCACGTTGAACCGCCACTACTACCAGGCGCCCTCGCGTATCGACCACATCTTCTTCCAGCAGGACCGGATGGTCGCGCGCGAAGCGAAGATCCTGTTCGACCAGCCCGACGACAGCGGCCGCTTTGCCTCGGACCATTACGGCGTCTGGACCCGGTTGCAGTTCGCCCCGGCGCGCTGACGCCGCGGGATTTCATGCTCTGGCAGGTGCCAACCTTGGTTGGCACGGGCGTGTCCGCGCGCGTTGAATCAACAGCGCTCTGGTAGGTGCCAACCTTGGTCGGCACGGGCGTGTCCGCGTGCGTTGAATCGACGGCGCCAACCAAGGTTGGCATCCATCCATGCTGTGCCGGACGAACAAACAAAAACGGCGGGGATCATCGATCCCCGCCGTTTCGTTTCAAACGATCAAAGAACGATCAGTTCGCCGGCGGCGTGCGCTTGGCGGCTTCTTCGTCTTCGTCCGATGCCTGGGCATCGGCGGCCTGGCTGGCCGAATCGGCATGGCCGTCGGCCACCGGGTCGATGGACGGCGTCACCACGGCTTCGGCCACCGGTGCGGCAGCTTCAACCGGCGCGGCTTCGACGGCCACCGGCGCGGCCGGCTGCTCGACGACCGGTGCGGTTTCGACCACCGGGGCGGCCTCGACGACCGGCTTTGCTTCAACCACCGGAGCGGCTTCAACGACCGGAGCGACCTCGGCCACGACCGGTGCGGCTTCAACCACCGGAGCGGCTTCGACGGCCACCGATGCCGGCGCGGCCACCACAGCGGCCTCCTCGACAACCGGCTTGGCCTCGGCGACCACGGCCACCGGCGCTGCCGGCTGGGCCGGGGTTGCGGCGTCGATCTCGTCCAGCATGCTGGTCTGCACCGGCTGCGGCTTCGGCTCGGCCTTGGCGGCAGATTCCTGGGCGGCAGCATCCTGCGGGGCCACCGCGTCGACCACGGCGCTGCTCACGGCAACCACTGGGGCGGCAGCGGCGACAGCCACCGGCGCACGGGTCGGCTTGCCGGCTTCGACGGCCACCGGCTCGACTTCATCATCGAAATCGAATTCCGGCTGCGAACGGGTCGCCTGCGCGGCAGCGACCGGGGTGGCCTGCGCAGCGTGGTCGGTGACCTGTTCGGTGCTGTCGTTGTCGTTGTCATCGCCTTCGTCACCGTCGTCCTGGTCATCGCCCAGGGCATCGGTACCGGCGGCATTCTCGGCGCCACCGCGACGACGACGACGGCCACCGCGACGGCCACGACGGCGGCGGGTCGCGCCTTCGCCTGCCTGCTCGCCCGAGGCGTCGGTTGCTGCGTCTTCGCCGGACACGGCCGTCGCGTTGGCGTCAGCGCCCGCGTTGGCGGCGGCATCGGCGACCGGTGCGGCATCAGCCACCAGCACGTCGGCGGCCGGTGCGACCGGTGCGACCGGCGCAGTGCCTTCCTGTGCGGTCACCGCATTGGCGGCGACGGCGGTGGCGGCCACAGCGGCCGCTGCCGTTGCGGTATCGACCGGTGCTTCGGCGGCGGAGCGCTGCGGCTTCTCGGCCGGCTTGTCGCCGTCCTGCTGCGGACGCGGCTGCTTGGGCTGCTTCAGCTTCGGCTGCTGCTGCGGGTTCTGGCCCTGCTGCTCGTTGCGCGGCGACTTCTGCTGCTGCGGCTGCTGCTGGCCATCCTTCTGCTGGGCGTCCTTCTGCTTGCCCTGCTGCTGGGCGTTGCCGTTGTTGTTGCCGCCCTGGCGGCCCTCCTTGCGCTGCTCGCCGCGGTCCTTGCGGTTGCCGCCGTCCTTCTGCTGCTGGGCATTGGCGTTGCCGCCATTGCCACGGCTGTCGTCGCGACGGTCCTTGCGGTCCTTGTTGCGATCCTTGCTGCGGTCCTTGCGGCCGCCATCCTGCTGCGGCTGGCGGGCAGCCGGGGCCGGAACGGGGGCCGGAGCCGGCTCGCCACCAAAGATGCGCTTCAGCCAGCCGACCACGCCGCCACTGGCGGCCGGTGCCGGGGCAGCGGCGACCGGTGCCGGGGCCGGAGCGGCCACCGGTTCGGCTTCGGCACGCACCGGGGCCGGCGCGCTGTGCTTGACCTGGGTCACCGCCGGCGGCGGGATGTTCAGCTGGCCCTTGGTCAGCGCGTGCACCGGCAGCTTGCGCGGGGTGCCACGCTGGTAGCTCGGCTTGTTGCTCTCTTCACCCAGCTCGTTCTCGCGCAGGCGGGTCACGGTGTAATGCGGGGTGTGCAGCTGCTCGTCGGCGACGATCACGATCGGCGCCTCGTGGCGCTTCTCGATCTCGCGCAGGGCGCTGCGCTTCTCGTTCAGCAGGTAATTGGCGATCTCCACCGGGGCCTGGACCAGCACCTGCCCGGTGTTCTCCTTCATCGCATGCTCTTCGGCAACGCGGATGATCGACAGCGACAGCGACTCGACGCTGCGCATGCGGCCGTGGCCGTCGCAGCGCGGGCAGACGATCTGGCTGGATTCACCCAGGCTCGGGCGCAGGCGCTGGCGGCTCATTTCCAGCAGGCCGAAGCGCGAGATGCGGCCGACCTGGACGCGCGCGCGGTCGTACTTCAGCGCGTTGGCCAGGCGGTTCTCGACCTCACGCTGGTGCTTGTTGGAGGCCATGTCGATGAAATCGATGACCACCAGGCCGCCCAGGTCGCGCAGGCGCAGCTGGCGGGCCACTTCCTCGGCCGCTTCCAGGTTGGTCTGGAACGCGGTGTCCTCGATGTCGCTGCCCTTGGTGGCGCGCGAGGAGTTGACGTCGACGGCGGTCAGCGCTTCGGTCTGGTCGACCACGATCGAGCCGCCCGACGGCAGGCGCACGTTGCGCTTGTAGGCGCCTTCGATCTGCGATTCGATCTGGAAGCGGTTGAACAGCGGGATGTCGTCCTTGTAATGCTTGAGCTTGCGCAGGGTCTGCGGCATCACCTGCTGCATGAACTCGCGGGCGTGCTCGTACATCTCCTCGGTGTCCACCAGGATCTCGCCGATGTCGGCGCGCAGGTAGTCACGCAGGGCACGCACGATCAGGCGCGATTCCTGGTAGATCAGGAACGGGGCCGGCTTGCTCAGGGCCGCCTCGGCGATCGCGCGCCAGACGTTCAGCAGGTAATCCAGATCCCACTGCAGCTCTTCGGCATCGCGGCCGACGCCAGCGGTGCGGATGATCACGCCCATGTCGTCGGGGATGTTCAGCTTGTCCAGGGCGTCCTTCAGGGCAGCCCGGTCTTCGCCTTCGATGCGACGGGAGACACCGCCCGCGCTCGGCGAGTTCGGCATCAGCACCATGTAACGGCCGGCCAGCGAGATGAACGTGGTCAGGGCGGCGCCCTTGTTGCCGCGCTCTTCCTTGTCCACCTGGACGACGATTTCCTGGCCTTCCTTCAGCAGCTCGCGGATGCCGGCCTTATTGTGGTCGACACCGGCCTGGAAGTAGTCGCGGGAAATTTCCTTCAGCGGCAGGAAGCCATGGCGGCCACCACCGTATTCGACGAAGGCCGCTTCCAGCGAGGGCTCGATGCGGAAGATCCGGCCCTTGTAGATGTTGGACTTCTTCTGTTCCTTCGCCGGCTGCTCGATATCGATGTCATACAACGACTGGCCATCGACGATGGCAACACGCAGCTCTTCAGCCTGCGTGGCGTTGATCAGCATTCGCTTCATTGTTGCGTTCCTCGCAAGCGGCTACCGCGCGGAACGCCATGGGGTTTCGCCTCTGGACACGGTTCGCCGCCCATTCGCGCATGCGCGGGGAGGGCGGCTTGGGTTTCCAGCGCTACGACACCACGGCAGGCCGCGGGAGCGCTTCACTTTTCTGGTTTTGGGGTGTTGCAGGGCCGGCGGCAGCTGTCAGCCAGGCTGGAGCGCCGCGCGGGACATGTTCAGCACGGTTGCGTGTCAGGCATCCGGCGATGGCCGGGAAGGCCGGCGAGCCGCTAACATGGCCGCCCCGCGGGCGGTGGTCGCGCACTGTGCCGGATTCGTCGGAAGCTGGGCTTCTGGCCCTGAGTAACTTCCAACAAAATCAATCCCTTATCTCGCCCCCCGAGTGTAACAGAATAAACAGCCAGATGACTGCCTCAGACCCCACCAAGCCAGCCGGCGACAAGCCTTCCGTGCGCATGATCACCGTTCCCGAGGACCGTGCCGGGCAGCGCCTGGACAATTTCCTGCTGGGCCAGCTCAAGGGCGCCCCGCGCAGCCTGGTCTACAAGCTGGTGCGCAGCGGCCAGGTCCGCGTGAACGGCGGCCGCGCCAAGGCCGAGCGCAAGCTGGAGGCCGGCGACGAGGTGCGTGTGCCGCCGGTTCGTCTCACTGAAGAAGGAGACAAGGCCGGTCCACCCGAGTCCTTCATGCGCCGCCTGGAGCAGGCCATTGTCTTCGAGGATGCGCGCCTGCTGGCCCTGAACAAGCCGACCGGCGTGGCCAGCCACGGCGGCAGCGGCATCAGCTTCGGCGCCATCGAGACCCTGCGCGCCCTGCGCCCGGGGCAGACCCTGGAGCTGGTCCACCGGTTGGATCGCGACACCTCGGGCCTGCTGATCGTGGCCAAGAAGCGTTCAGCGTTGAGCGAGCTGCAGGCACTGCTGCGTGAAGACCACGGCGCCGGCATCCGCAAGCGCTACCTGACCCTGCTGGCCGGGCGCATGCCTGACGGCGTGATGACGGTCGACGCGCCGCTCCACGTGGGCCTGCGCCAGGGTGGCGAGCGCCACGTGCAGGTCAACGCGATCGGCAAGGAATCGATCAGCCACTTCCGTGTGCTTGAGCGCAAGGGCGGCCATTCGTACTGCGAAGTGCGCATTGAAACGGGCCGTACCCACCAGATCCGCGTGCATGCCCAGCATCTGGGTCATCCGGTGGCCGGTGACGACAAATACGGCGATCCGGCAGTCAACAAGCGGCTTCGTGAGCAGATCGGGCTGAAGCGCCTGTTCCTGCACGCGGCCTCGCTGGAGTTTGCGCTGGACGCGGGCAAGACCCCGTACGTGCTGAACGCGCCGCTGGCCGATGAGTTGGTCGAAGCGCTGGATCGCCTGCGCTGACGATGGCGCCGGGCGCCGGTCATTGCCGCCAGGCATGGCCTGGCGCTACCTGGGGTTGGTAGATCCACGCCACGCGTGGATGTGCCCTTCGGGACCGATCACCATTTGAACAGCACCAGGCTGATCGCCAGCGTGCCCATGCCCGCCACGAGCCCGTACACCGTCTCGTGGCCCTTGGCATAGCGCTTGGCTGCAGGCAGCAGCTCATCCAGCGCCAGGAACACCATCACGCCGGCAATCAGCCCGAACACCCAGCCGAACGTGGCGTGCGACAGCGAGCCCTTCAGCAGGAAATAGCCGAGCACCGCGCCCACCGGCTCGGCCAGGCCCGACAGCAGGCTGGCCAGGAAGGCATGCAGCTTGCTCTGTGTGGCGAAGTACACCGGCACCGCGATCGCGATGCCTTCGGGAATGTTGTGGATGGCGATGGCGAAGGCCAGCGGCATGCCCACTGACGGGCTTTCCACGGTCGCGAAGAAGGTCGCCAGGCCCTCGGGAAAGTTGTGTGCGGTGATCGCCACGGCGGTCAGCAGGCCGACGCGCTTGATGTAGGCCTTGTTGTTGTCGAGGAACGCCGGTTCCTTCGAATCCAGCGTCTCGTGCGGGTTCGGGATCAGGTGATCGATCGCCACGATGGCCAGCACGCCCAGCAGGAAGGCGATGGTGCCGTAGGTGAAACCGCTGCGCTCGCCATAGGCCAGTGCGAACGATGCGATGGACTTGTTCAGGATTTCCGACAGCGAGACATACACCATCGCGCCGCCGGCAAAGGCCAGGCCGAACGCCAGCAGGCGGGGGCTGGGCCGGCGCGAGAACAGCACCAGCAGGCTGCCGACGGCTGTCGCCAGGCCGGCAGCAAGGGTGACCGCAAGCGCGATCCAGAAGTTTTCCGGGGAGATCTGCAGCATTTACCGACGCGTTCCTGGTCATTCAGCAACCGCCCCGGGCAGGCCGGGGCGGCGGGGGCGAGGCGGGCGTCGGCTGGCCTCGTCGCTACGCCGGCTTTCAGCCGCCGCGGCGCATCCGCTCTTCGATGGCGAAGCACTGGTCCGGCTTCGGCTGCGGCGGGTTGAAGCTGACCGGCACCTGGATGGTGGCGGGCACGGCCTGGCCGTTGCGGGTGGCGGCCTTGAACTCCCAGGCCTGCACGGCGGTCCTGGCCAGGTCGTCCAGCTGCGCGTTGCCGGCGCCGGTCAGCAGCAGGACCTCGCTGGGACGGCCATCAGTGCCGATGGTGACCTTGAAGGTGCTGGTGCCGCCCACGCCGGTGCAGGCCAGTTCCATGGGGTACTGCGGCGGCGGGGTTTTCACTGCCGCCACCTCGGTGGGCGGGGCGGCCGGCGGCGCCGGCGGCTCGGACGAACCACAGCCGGCCAGGCCGGTGGCGGCGAGCAGGGACAGGCTCAGCAGTCGAACATTCATTTCACGTGCTCCGTCAGGGCCGAGGTCTTGGCTGCGCAAATGAAGTCGTTCTCGCTCAGCCCGCCCACGTCATGGGTGGAGTAGCGCACGACGGCGCGGTCGTAATGCACGCCCAGGTCCGGGTGGTGGTCCTCGTGGTGGGCGATCCAGGCCAGCGCGTTCACGAAGGCCATGGTGGCGTAGTAATCCTTGAAGCGGAACGTCCGCACCAGCGCCTGGCCGGCCTCGGCCAGTTCCCAGCCCGGCACCTGCGGCAGCAGTTCGGCCAGGCGGGCCTCGCCCAGCTTGTGATCGCTGCCCTTGCGCGGCACGCAACGCGCCTGCGCCAGCGGAATCAGGTCGGACATGGGTTCCTCCACCTCGTGTTGACTGAACAATGCGCCGGGCGGTGTATAAACCGTATGAGCGACCGGCGCTGACTTGGCTAGAATAGCCTGATGATCCAGATCTCCGACACTGCCCAGACCCACTTCCGCAAGCTGATCGAACGCGAGGGCGTGCCCGGCATGGGCGTGCGCCTGAGCGCCGTCGACCCCGGCACCCCGCGCGCAGACGCCCGCCTGGAGTTCGCCGAACCCAGCGACCTGCTCGGTGACGAGTGGGCGGTGGACTGCGATGGCTTCACTCTCTACGTCGACGCACTCAGCGTGGGCTGGCTCGACGGTGCCGAGATCGACATCGTCCCGGGCAACGCCGGCACCCAGCAGCTGACCATCAAGGCCCCGCGCATCAAGGGCGAAGCGCCCGGTGAAGCCGCCTCGCTGGTCGAGCGCGTGCACTGGGTCGTGGAAAACGAAGTCAACCCGCAGCTGGCGTCGCATGGCGGCAAGGTCGCGGTGCAGGAAGTCTCGGCCGATGGCGTGGTGCTGCTGCGCTTCGGCGGCGGCTGCCAGGGCTGTGGCATGGCCGACGTGACGCTCAAGCAGGGCATCGAGAAGACCCTGATGGGCCGCGTGCCGGGCGTCACCGCCGTGCGCGATGCGACCGACCATGACAGCGGCCACGCGCCGTACATCCCCCGCGGCAACGCCGCCTGATCGCCAACGCGTGCCTCTGCCCAGAGCCGAGCAACTCATCGATCTGCTGCTGGCACGCCAGCAGCACCCCCTCATCCTCGAAAAACGCACGCGCCTGCCCTATGGCTGGGCGATCTGGCTGCGCTCGCTGAAGCCGATCGCGCGGCCGTTCCACGCCGGCGATGTGATCGCGGTGCTGCTGCCACGACCGCTGCCCGGTCGTCCCGGGGTGCTGCCGGCGCTGGGCCCATGGGGCGCCGCGCGGCGCCTGCTGTGGCAGGACTGGGAGCCGGCCCCGCGCGACCAGCGCTGGATGCGCTGGACCTCGGCCGTGGCCAGTGCGCTGCTGCACCTGCTGTTCTTCCTGTTGCTGCTGTGGGTGGCGGTGATCCGCACCCGCGCGCCGGAGGATGCCGGTGCCGAAGGTGAGCGCGTGCAGATTGAATTTGTCGGCCGTGGTGCGCAGGAAGGCGGCGGCGACCAGCCCGGCGCCGAGGCGGCGGCCGCTGCCGAAGCCGGTGCGGTGGCCAGTGGCCAGCCGGCGGGCGAGGTCAGTGCGCCACGTCCGCAGCCGGCCGCGCCTGCCGCCGCCGCCCCGGCCGTGGCCGCCAGCGCCGCGGTGACCCCGCCACCGCCGGTGCAGAGCGAACCCGCGCCGCAGGCTTCGCCCCCGCCGACACCGGTGCAGGCCACCGAAGTGGCCGAGGCCACCACTGATTTCGTGGTGCCACCGGTCAGCGTGCCGCGTACCGAAGTGAACATCGTGCCGCGTGACACCACGCCCGCCGTGCGCGAGCGCAGCGTGCAGACCGTGCAGGCGCCAACGGTACCGATGCAGGTGCGGCAGGTGCCGCTGGCCGTGCCTGCCCCGGCGGTCCGCGAGGTGCAGGTGCAGGAGCGTGAGGTCGCCACGTTGCAAGCTCCCGTGGCGCCGCAGCCGGTGCGCAGCGCCGACGTGCAGGTACGCCTGCCGCAGCAGCGCGAGGTGCAGGTGCGCGAGCGCGAAGTGCAGGCGGTGGTCGACCCGCAGGTGCGCATGGCGGCCGTGCCTGGCCGCGAACCCAGCGTGCGTGCGCCGACCGGTCGTGAGGTGCAGGTGCGCGAACGCAGCGTGGCCAACGCGCCGGTCGCTGCGCCGTCGCCCTCCAGTGGCGCCAGCAATGCACCGGCGCCGGCCCCGGCCGGCAGTGCGGCCCGCCAATCCACTACGGCATCGGCGCGACCGGCCGCCAGTTCGGCGCCCCCCGCGCAGGCCGGTGCGCGTCCCGCGCCGGACCCGGGCAACTGGGCAACGCCGGCAAAGGGCGACGATTGGGGGGCCTCGGACCGCAATCGTGACGGCGCGCGCAGCGGTGCAGCGCAGGCCAGCGCGCAGGGTGCGGGGCAGGGACTGTTCAATGCCGATGGCAGCGTCAAGGTGCCGGGCGGGGAAGGCAAGGGTGAGGCCGAGCGTGGTGCCCCGGGTGGGGCCAACGATGGCTGGACCAAAGAGCGCATCGCCGAGTCGGGCCGATGGCTGAAGCGGCCGCCGTACGACTACACGCCCACCTCGTTCGACAAGTACTGGGTGCCGCAGGAATCGCTGCTGGCCGAATGGGTGCGCAAGGGCGTCAAGGCGATGGAGATCCCGTTGCCGGGTACCAGCACGAAGATCTCCTGCGTGATCTCGATCCTGCAGGCCGGTGGTGGCTGCGGCCTGACCGACCCGAACATGCAGGACCAGCCGGCGGTGGCAAGGCCGCCACCGGACATCCCGTTCAAGAAAGAGCTGCAGGAAGACAACGGCAGCCGGTAACGGCGGACTGTACGCCGCATGCCGCGCTGCGCGCTCGCCGGGCGTGGCCCGGCGCTACCGCTCACTCGCTCTGCGAGAGGAACACCCAGAACGGCACGTCACGCCCGACCCAGTCGCGGCTGGCTTCGTCCATCACATCCAGCAGCGTGTCGAAATCCTTCGCCGCGCCTGCGCGCAGCGCATCCACGTCGGCCAGGAACAGTGCATAGCCCGGTGCGGGCAGCCACTGCAGGTCGCGCAGGTTGTCGGCCAGCGCATCCCAGTTGCCGCCGAAGCCAGCCGGGAAATCGAGCTGTGCGGCCAGCCGCGCCAGCAGGGTGCGCTTGTCGGCCACGCCGTGCAGGTCGATGCGGATCACCTTCAGCGAAGCATCGCGCATGGCCGCCGCCAGGTCGCTGATGTCGCCGGTGTCGATGGCGTAGACGCCGGCGTTGTTGATGTCATGCAGGCCGAGGCCGAAATCGTCGTGGCTCATGGGCGTTCTCCCGGGGCCGGTACGGTGAAGCTGCGGAACGAATCGTAGTGATCGTCGGTGTAGTACCACGCCTGCGGCGGATCGCCGCCGGTGATGATGCGGCGCGTGCCGCGGTTGGAGGCGCCGGGGGTGTCGACCGTGTACTCGCGGTAGTAGCCGCGCGGCCGCTGCGGCAGGCGCTGTTCGCGGTTGCCGAAGGTGGTGCCGTCCTGGCGGTGCGGGTAGGGCCCGCCGCGCTGGATGAGAGCGATGGTCTGGCGCGCCTCGGCCGGCAGGAAGCCGGGCAGGCCGTCGTTGCGGTCGCCGCCGCTGCCATGCGCAGCCGGTGCGCTGCGGTTGGCCGCGCCCTGCAGGTCCGGTGCGAACTGCGGTGCAGGTGGCCGCTGCAGGAAATGGTTGGCGACCAGGCCGAGCAGCAGCAGGGCGATGGCGGTGATCAACAGCCGGGGGTTGCGCATGGGCGGGCGGGCGAAGGGAATGCGTGCACTGTAGCGCCTGCGCACTGCACCGTGCATGAGGATCGGCCGATGCGTCACCGCTGCGTAACAATTGCCAGTGCAATCACCTGCAGGACGCAATTTCCTTTACATCCCCCTTGGTAATCTGGCGGTCTGTCCCCATCATTCAACGCGCACCGCCCGACGACGCCGTCGGGTGCCCTCGCTATCAGGAGATGCATCATGGCCTACACCCTGCCCAAGCTGTCCTACGCCTACGACGCGCTGGAACCGAACATCGATGCGGCAACGATGGAAATCCATCACACCAAGCATCACCAGACCTACATCAACAACGTCAACGCGGCGCTGGAAGGCACCGAGTACGCTGACCTGCCGGTCGAAGAGCTGGTGAAGAAGCTGAAGTCGCTGCCGGAGAACCTGCAGGGTCCGGTGCGCAACAACGGTGGTGGCCACGCCAACCACTCGCTGTTCTGGACCGTGATGGCTCCCAACGCCGGCGGCAACCCGGTCGGTGACGTGGCCAAGGCCATCGACAAGGACCTGGGCGGTTTCGACAAGTTCAAGGACGCGTTCACCAAGGCCGCACTGACCCGCTTCGGCAGCGGCTGGGCCTGGCTGAGCGTGACCCCGGACAAGAAGGTCGTGGTGGAAAGCACCGGCAACCAGGACAGCCCGCTGATGGAAGGCAACACGCCGATCCTGGGCCTGGACGTGTGGGAACACGCGTACTACCTGAAGTACCAGAACCGTCGCCCGGAATACATCGGCGCGTTCTTCAACGTCATCGACTGGAACGAAGTCGAGCGCCGTTACCAGGAAGCGATCGCCTGATTGCCGTAATGGCATGAAACGAAGAGGCCGGGGGAAACCCCGGCCTTTTTGTTTTCGTGCGACCGCATCCGCCGGGCATGGCCCGGCGCTACCTGAAACGAGGGGCGCGGGGCCGGAAACGGGGTGACGCGGCGCTTGAAACGGGGGTAGCGCCGGGCCCAGCCCCGCGCGCGCCGCGGGGGGGGGGGGGGGCCCCCCCCCGGCGAGCGCAGCGGTGCGTTCATTCGGTTGTAGCCGGCACGCCCTGCAGCCGCAGCGTGGCCATCACCCCCAGCCGCAGGCCGGGCAGGTCGCCGTCGGCGGGCAGCAGGATCGGTTGCTGGCGGATGCCGCCGAAATGCTTGACCTGGAACAGCACGTCCAGGCCGTGGCCGCTGGCGCCGCCGCCGCCGCCGCTGGCGGCCGGGGCTTCCGGCTTGCCGCCGGGGTTGCGCCGGGCCGGCTGGAAGCCGGGCGTGCTGCGTACCAGTTCGCTGGTGCCGGCAGCAAAATCACCGGCGATCAGGCTCGGCATGCCCTCGGCGGTGGCGCCGATCCAGGTCATCAGGTCACTGGTCTGGTGCTGGCGCGCCCTGGCCTCGTCCGGGTCCGGGCGCAGGCGGGCCACGTAGACGTTGAGCTGGGCATCGCCCAGCCGCACGCGCATCATGCCGGCGGCACTGAAGGTGCCCGGCGGGTGCAGCAGGGTTACCCCGTCCTCGCTCACCGGCAGGCGGGTCAGCATGGCGTTGCCATGGCGCAGGGGCTGGCTGGGCGGGTCGGCGGTGACGAAATCGCAGCTGTAGCGCAGCCGGCTGGCCAGCCAGCAGGCGGGGTTGCGGCCCTGCTGCTGCAGTACCTGCTGCACCGAGATCACATCCGGCTGCAGTTCGGCCAGCAGCTGCAGCACCTGCTCGCGGCGCTGCTTCCACAGCGCGTCATCGCGGCTGGGCAGTTCCAGTGCGGCCACGGTCAGCTGGCGGCCCTCGTCGCCCGCGCCGCGGGCCAGCGGCGTCGCCTGCGGTCGCGCCCACGCGGGCACGGCCAGCAGAAGCACGAAGCAACCGAGCAGGAGGCGGGCAGGGGGAAGGCGGCGCATAACGATAAGTTTACGCTTTTGCCGTGCATGTGCCGTGACTTCCGGCAGGGTCGCGGTGGCCTGCCATGGATCGGCGGCGCTGTCATGCAGCCCTGCAGCGTGCTTAGCAGGCACGCCTTCCGTAAACTTGCGGCTTTCGCTTTGCAGGAATGCCTTACAGGATGAGCCACGACGCAGTCGCCCCCATCGCCGGCCAGGGAAAGATGCCGCGCCAGATCCCCTACATCATCGGCAACGAGGCCTGCGAACGGTTCAGCTTCTACGGGATGCGCAACATCCTGGTGCAGTTCCTGATCACCTCGCTGCTGCTGCAGGAAATCACTGCAGAAGGCCGCGCCGGTGAAGCCAAGGACATCATGCACAGCTTCATGATCGGCGTGTACTTCTTCCCGCTGCTCGGTGGCTGGCTGGCCGACAGGTTCTTCGGCAAGTACCACACCATCCTCTGGTTCAGCCTGGTCTACTGCGCCGGCCACCTCTGCCTTGCGCTGTTCGAGAACAGCCGCGAGGGCTTCTTCCTCGGCCTGGGCCTGATCGCGTTGGGCGCCGGTGGCATCAAGCCGCTGGTGGCCTCGTTCATGGGTGACCAGTTCGACCAGAGCAACAAGCACCTGGCCAAGTTCGTCTTCGATGCCTTCTACTGGATCATCAACTTCGGCTCGCTGTTCGCCTCGCTGCTGATCCCGCTGGTGCTGAAGAACTGGGGCCCGCAGTGGGCGTTCGGCATCCCGGGCATCCTGATGTTCATCGCCACCTTCGTGTTCTGGCTGGGCCGCAAGCGCTACGTGCTGGTGCCGCTGCCGCCGAAGGATCCGCATTCGTTCGCCAACGTGGTGCGCACTGCGCTGACCACGCACGTGGCCGGGCAGGGCCGTCCGGGCTTGGCCATCGCCGTGGCCGGCGTGGTCCTGGCCGTGGCCTCGCTGGGTCTGGTCGGCAGCCTGGGCATCGTCATTTGCCTGTGCATCGCGCTGGTGCTGATCCTGGCCGGCATCGGCGGCGGCACCTGGATGCAGCTGGACCGCGCCCGTGCCCAGCACCCGGCCGAGGCCGTGGAAGGCGTGCGCTCGGTGCTGCGCGTGCTGGTCATCTTCGCCCTGACCACGCCGTTCTTCTCGCTGTTCGACCAGAAGGCCTCGACCTGGGTGCTGCAGGGCCAGCAGATGCAGATGCCGAGCTGGTTCACCGCCTCGCAGATGCAGGCACTGAATCCGCTGCTGGTGATGATCCTGATCCCGTTCAACAACCTGGTGCTGTACCCGGCCCTGCGCCGCTTCGGCTTCGAGCCGACCGCGCTGCGCCGGATGACCGCCGGCATCGCCTTCAGCGGCCTGGCCTGGATCGTGGTGGGCGGCATCCAGGTGGTGATGGACGGCGGCAACGCCATGTCCATCTTCTGGCAGATACTGCCGTATGCGCTGCTGACCTTCGGCGAGGTGCTGGTCTCGGCCACCGGCCTGGAGTTCGCCTACAGCCAGGCGCCGCAGGCCATGAAGGGCGTGGTGATGAGCTTCTGGAACCTGACCACCACCATCGGCAACCTGTGGGTGCTGCTGTCCAATGCAGCGGTGCGCAACCACGCGGTGACCGAGAAGATCGCCGGTACCGGCCTCAGCGAGGCGGCGTTCCTGATGTTCTTCTTCGCCGGGTTCGCGTTCGTTGCGGCGTTGGCCTTCGGTTGGTATGCAAAACGCTATCGTATGGTCGACAACTACCGCACTGCCTGAGCCTGAGCCGACATGACCCCCGTCAATCTGCTGTTGATCGCCATCACCGCCGTCCTGTCGTGGATGGCGTTCAACAACCGCAAGCTGGCCGACCGCCTGATCCTGTGGCCGCCGGCGGTGGATCGCCACCGCCAGTACGACCGCCTGATCACCTACGGCTTCATCCACGCCGACTGGTCGCACCTGATCTTCAACATGATCACGCTGTTCTTCTTCGGCGGGCAGATCGAGAAGGTGATGCTGGCGTTGACCGGCAGCTGGCTGACCTACCCGGCGTTCTACCTGGGCGCGCTGCTGGTCTCGATCCTGCCCAGCTACCTGAAGAACCAGAAGAACCCGAACTACCTGAGCCTGGGGGCGTCGGGGGCGGTGTCGGCGGTGCTGTTCGCCTTCATCCTGCTCAGCCCGTGGACGATCATCCTGGTGTTCTTCATTCCGGCGCCGGCCATCATCTATGCCGTGTTCTACGTCGGCTACAGCATCTGGATGGACAAGCGTGGCGGTGACCGCATCAACCACAGCGCGCACCTGGCCGGTGCCGCCTTCGGCGTGATCTTCATGCTGGCCATGCAGCCGGCCATCTTCAGCCACTTCCTGGCCCAGCTGTCGAACCCGACCTTCGGGTTCGGCCGCTGAGGGGCACGGGTCGGATCCATCAGGATCCGGCCCGCGTGGCGGCTCAGGCCGCCCGGGTCTGCTGGCCGTAGGTGTCGAGCAGGCGCGAGAACACTTCCTCGCCGATCCGCTGGAAATCCTGGTCGTCGGTCTGACCTTCCACTGCCAGCTGCAGCAGGCCCTCCAGCAGGGCGTGGTCGGTGTCGGTGTGGGAATCGCTGGGGTGCATGGCGGGCCTCCAAAGGCATGACACAGGGGCAACGTTCGCAAGGGGCGTGCCAATCGGGCCGTATCCCTCCAGAGGGGTTAGCGGCCGCCATTGCTGCAGCTTGAGGGCGGGATATGACGCAAACCGTCCAGACCTGCCCCTGTTCAGGCTTCACGCGGTCATGGCGCCCCGCTGCGCACCATGCGCGCAGTCGTCGCAGGAGACAGTCCCATGGCTTCGGTCACGCCCCCCGGTCTGGCCTACGAGGTCGAGCACGACCAGGCCAACCACCGTTTCATCGCCCATGTGCGTGGACAGCGGGCGCTGCTGGACTACCAGATCAAGCGCAGGCGCATGGTCATCACCCACACCGAGGTGCCCGAGCCGATCGCCGGCCGCGGCATCGCCGGTGAGCTGACCCGCGTCGCGCTGCGCTTCGCCCGCGAGCACAAGTACAAGGTGGTGCCGGCCTGCGCCTACGCCGAGGCCTTCCTGCAGCGCCACGAGGAGTTTCACGACCTGCTGGTAGGCTGAATGCAGCGGGCCACGCTTCAGCCATCGCAGGCGATGATGTACGAACATGAACAGGGGATCCCGATGAAGACTGGAAACAACCGGCCACTGCGTGCGAGCGCGCTGGCCGGCGCAATGGGCGTGCTGCTGCTGGCCGGTTGCCAGCGTGGCGAAGAGGCGGCTCCGGCCCCCGAGGCGGCGCCGGCGGCAGAAGCCACCGCGACCGAGCCCGCGCCTGCCACTGAAGCACCGCTGGATCTGCGCGATGTGGTGGAGAACAACGAACGCGAAGTCGTCGGCATCAGCTACCCGGCCGGCATCGACCGCTACCCGGGCCTGGCGCGCGCGCTGCAGGAATACGCCACCTCCGCCCGCGGCGATCTGCAGCAGGCGCTGGACGGCCTGGGCAACGACAAGCCGACCATGCCCTACGAGCTGTCGCTGAGCTTCGAGAAGGTGCTGGAGACCCCGCAGCTGGTGGTGGTCAGTGCCGATGGCAGCCGCTATACCGGTGGCGCCCACGGCGAGCCGCTGGTGGCGCGCTTCGTGTGGCTGCCGCAGCAGCAGCAGATGCTGAGCGCCAGCACGCTGGTGGCCGATGACAAGGGCTGGAAGGCGATCAGCGATTTCGTTGCCGACCAGCTGCGCGAGCGCGTGGCCACCCGCCTCAGCGGTGAGGACATGGAGCCGGCGGACCTGCAGGAATCGCTGCGCAACGCCTCGCGGATGATTGCCGAGGGCACTGGCCCGCAGGCCGAGAACTTCAGCCAGTTCCAGCCGCTGACCGACGACAAGGGCCAGATCACGGCGCTGCGTTTCGTGTTCCCGCCCTACCAGGTGGGCCCGTATTCGGACGGCACGCAGACGGCCGATGTGCCGGCCGCAGTGCTGCTGCCGCACGTGGCCAAGGATTACGTGGCGCTGTTCGCACGCGGGTAACCGCAGACGGAGGACGCGTGGATACAGGGTTGCAGGAGCGGGTTGCCGACCTGCTCCGGGAAGCAGGGGTCCGCATCGGCGGCACCCAGCCACAGGATATCCAGGTGCATGACCCGCGCTTCTTCGCGCGGGTCATGGGCCACGGCTCGCTCGGCCTGGGCGAGAGCTACATGGACGGCTGGTGGGATGCCAACGTCCTGGATGACTTCCTGGTCCACCTGATGATGGCGCACCTGGACGAACGCGTGCATGGCTGGCGCGAGGTGGCCGATGCACTGAAGGCGCGGCTGTTCAACCTGCAGGCCGGGCAGGGCAGCTATGAAGTCGGCCGCCGCCATTACGACCTTGGCAACGACCTGTACCGGGCCATGCTGGGCAGGCGCATGGTCTACAGCTGTGGCTACTGGCGCAATGCCGCCGACCTGGATGCCGCGCAGGAGGCCAAGCTCGACCTGGTCTGCCGCAAGCTGGGCCTGCGGCCGGGCCAGCGCGTGCTCGACATCGGCTGTGGCTGGGGCGAGGCGTTGAAGTTTGCCGCCGAGCGCCATGGCGTCAGTGGCGTGGGCGTGACCATTTCGCAGGAGCAGGCGGCCTACGCGCGCGAGCTGTGCGCTGGCCTGCCGATCGAGATCCGCCTGCAGGATTACCGCGAACTGGACGAGCCGTTCGATGCGGTGTTTTCCATCGGCATGTTCGAGCACGTGGGTGACAAGAACTACGACAGCTTCTTCGAGGTGGCCCGGCGCTGCCTGTCGCCCCGCGGGTTGCTGCTGCTGCACAGCATCGGCACGAATGTCTCGCGGCACCGCACCGATCCGTGGATCGCCCGCTACATTTTTCCCAATTCGATGCTGCCTTCAGCGGTGCAGATCACCCGGGCCTTCGAGGGGCGCTTCGTGCTGGAAGACTGGCACAACTTCGGCACCGACTACGACCTGACCCTGCAGGCCTGGCGGCGCAACGTGGAAGCGGCGTGGCCGCAGCTGGATGCGCGCTACGACGAGCATTTCCGCCGCATGTGGCGGTTCTACCTGGCCGGGTCGATGGCCACCTTCCGCTGCCGGCATGCGCAGCTGTGGCAGCTGGTGCTGTCGCCGGAAGGCGTGCGCGGCGGGTACGTGGCGCCGCGTTGATCGGAACAAACATCCACGCATGGCGTGGATCTACTGGCATCACGCAACCCCACGCCACGCGCACATGCCGCAGTAGATCCACGCCATGCGTGGATGGTTTCCGTAGTAGATCCACGCCATGCGTGGATGGCCCTAAAAAAAACCGCCCGGTCTCCCGGGCGGTTCTCGTTTCACGCGACTGCGCGGGCGATCAGTTGCCGGCGCCGGTCAGGCCACGCTTTTCCAGCAGCGGTTCGATCTGCGGCTCGTGGCCGGCGAAATCGCGGAACAGCTGCATGGCATCCACGCTGCCGCCCTTGGACAGCAGGGTGGCGCGGAAGTGGTCGCCGTTCTTGCGGCTCAGGCCACCGTTGTCCTTGAACCACTTCTGGGTGTTGGCGTCCAGCACTTCCGACCAGATGTAGGCGTAGTATCCGGCCGAATAGCCGCCCATGATATGGCTGAAGTACGGGGTCCGGTAGCGCGGCGGAACCGGCGCGTAGTAGATGCCGTCCTTCTCCAGCGCGGCGCGCTCGAAGGCCATCACGTCCTTGGCCGCCGGCACCTTGTCGGCTGCCAGCTGGTGCCAGTTCTGGTCCAGCATCGCTGCACCCAGATACTCGGTGGTGGCGAAGCCCTGGTTGAACTTGGCCGCGGCCAGCACCTTGTCCAGCAGCGCCTGCGGCATCGCCGAGCCGTTCTGGTAGTGCTTGGCGTAGTTCTTCAGGATGGCCGGGTTGTCGGCCCACATTTCGTTGACCTGCGAGGGGAACTCGACGAAGTCGCGCGGCACGGCGGTGCCCGAGAAGTACGGGTACTTCACGTTGGAGAACATGCCGTGCAGGGCGTGGCCGAACTCGTGGAAGGTGGTGCTCACCTCATCCCAGGTCAGCAGGGTCGGCTGGCCGGCCGGCGGCTTGGGGATGTTCAGGTGGTTGGCGACCACCGGCTTGAAGCCGGTCAGCTTGGACTGCGAGACGTAGGAGTTCATCCAGGCGCCACCGCGCTTGGATGCACGCGCGTACGGGTCGAAGATGAAGATCGCCAGCTGGCTGCCGTCGGCATCGAACACGTCATAGACGGTGACGTCGTCGTGGTAGACCGGCAGGTCGGTGCGCTGCTTGAAGGTCAGGCCGAATTCCTGGTTGGCGGCGAAGAACACGCCGTTCTCCAGCACGTTCTTCATTTCGAAGTACGGCTTGAGCTGGGATTCGTCGAAGTTGTACTTGGCCTGGCGCACCTTCTCGCTGTAGAACGCCCAGTCCCACGGCTCAAGGGCGAAGGTCTTCTTGCCGGCGGCCTTCTGTTCCTTGTCGATCATCGCCTGCAGGTCGGCGGCTTCGCGCTTGGCGTTGGCCACGGCGGCCGGGGCCAGCTTGCCCAGCATCGCGTTGACCGCTTCGGGGGTCTTGGCGGTCTGGTTGGTCAGGTTGTAGGCGGCAAAGTTCGCAAAGCCCATCAGCTTGGCCTTGTCGGCGCGCAGCTGCATGATGCGCGAGACCAGCGCGGTGTTGTCGAACTCACCGCCGCGGCTGCCGCGGGTGATCGAGGCTTCGTAGATCTTCTGGCGCAGCGCGCGGTTGGCCAGGTTGGTCAGCGGCGGCTGGCCGGTGGTGTTGAGCAGGGTGATCACGTACTTGCCGTCCAGGCCACGGGCCTTGGCGGCTTCGGCGGCGGCGGCGATCTGTTCCTGGGACAGGCCGTCGAGCTGCTTGACGTCGTCGACGGTGATCGCCGAAGCGTTCACTTCCGACTGCACGTTCTGGCTGAACTTCGTGCCCAGGTTGGCCAGCTCGGCGTTCATGCCCTTCAGCGTGGCCTTGTCGGCCTCGGACAGCTTGGCGCCGGCGCGCACGTAGTTGTCGTAGTACTTCTCGACCAGGCGCACGCCTTCGGCGTCCAGGCCCAGCTGGTTGCGGGTGTCATACAGCGCCTGGATGCGGGCGAACAGCTTGCCGTTCAGCGCGATCGCATCGCTGTGCGCGGCGAACTTCGCCGAGTAGTCGGCCTGCAGCTTCTTGCGCGCATCGTTGGTGTCGGCGCCGACCAGGCTGAAGAACACGGTGGTCGCGCGGTCCAGCACGTCGCCGCTCTTTTCCAGGGCGATGATGGTGTTGTCGAAGGTCGGCTTGGCCTTGGTGTTGGCGATTGCCTCCACTTCCTTCAGCTGCTGCGCCATGCCGGCGTCGAAGGCCGGGGCGAAGTCGCTGTCCTTGATCTTGTCGAACTGCGGGAAGTGCAGCGGCAGCGGGCTTTCGGCGAAGAACGGGTTGGCCTGCTGGGCGTTGGCAGCAGCGGCCGGGGTGGCGGCGCTGGCCGAATAGGCGGGCAGGGCAAGGCCGAGGGTCATGGCCACGGCAAGGGCAAGGCGGGTGGTCAAGGCGGTACTCCGGTAAGGCAAACAAGTGCCCGAGGGTAACCCGCCCGGGGTGGGCGCCACTTGTGTCAAAAGACATGCCCGGCAGCGCCAACCGGCACGGCCTGCGATTACCATGGGACACCCCACCCGGACCGTACGCCATGCCCAACGCCTTCGACTTCGGTTTCGTGGACCTGGACGGCCAGGCGCAGGCGCTGGCGCAGTACCAGGGCCGCCCGATGCTGCTGGTCAACGTCGCCAGCCGCTGCGGCTTCACCCCGCAGTACACCGGCCTGGAGCAGCTGTGGCAGGCGTACCGCGACCGTGGCCTGGTGGTGATCGGCTTCCCCTGCAACCAGTTCGGTGGGCAGGAGCCGGGTGACGCGGCGCAGATCCGCCAGTTCTGTTCGCTGGACTATCCGGTCAGCTTCCCGCTGTCGCAGAAGATCGAGGTCAACGGCGAGGGTGCCGACCCGCTGTGGACGTGGCTGTCGCACGAGAAGCGCGGCCTGCTCGGCATCGCCCGCATCAAGTGGAATTTCAGCAAGTTCCTGCTCGACCGGCAGGGGCAGGTGGTGGCGCGCTATGCGCCGACCACCGCACCGGAGCAGCTGCGCAGCGCGATCGAAGCGCTGCTCTGACCGTCATCCGCCGGGCATGGCCCGGCGCTACCTATAGAGCCGAGCCCATGCTCGGCTGCTGTTTGGCGAACGATGCAGGCGCGCTGCGCGCGCAAGCCGAGCGTCGGCTCGGCTCTACCGAGGCGCGGGGCCCGGCACTACCGATGAAGCGCTCCTGTAGAGCCGAGCCCATGCTCGGCTGTTGTTCGGCGAGCGATGCAGGCGCTGACTCATCCGCCGGGCATGGCCCGGCGCTACAGCGGCGGCTTACTTTTCGACGAAGGCGCGTTCGAACACGTAGTGGCCCGGCTGGCCGATACGCGGCGACACCTGGAAGCCACGCGCATCGAGCACGGTGCGCAGGTCGGCCAGCATCTGCGGGCTGCCGCAGATCATCGCGCGGTCGTTTTCCGGACTCAGTTCGGGCAGGCCGAGGGTGCGCTGCATCTCGCCGCTTTCCATCAGCTGGGTGAGGCGGCCCTGGTTGGCGAACGGCTCGCGGGTGACGGCCGGGTAGTACAGCAGCTTGTCGCCGATCATCTCGCCGAGGAACTCATGCTCGCGCAGTTCCTTCTCGAAGTAATCGCGGTAGGCCAGGTCCTTTTCGTAGCGCACGCCGTGGCAGAGGATCACCTTCTCGAAGCGCTCGTAGGTTTCCGGGTCCTTGATGACCGACAGCCACGGTGCCATGCCGGTGCCGGTACCCAGCAGGTACAGGTTCTTGCCCGGGTGCAGGTCGCTGATCAGCAGGGTGCCGGTGGGCTTCTTGCCGACCAGCACCTTGTCACCCGGCTTGATGTGCTGCAGGCGCGAGGTCAGCGGGCCGTCCTGCACCTTGATGCTGAAGAACTCCAGGTGCTCTTCCCAGTTGGCGCTGGCGATGGAATACGCGCGCAGCAGCGGCCGCGCCTCGGTTTCCAGGCCGATCATCACGAACTGGCCGTTCTCGAAACGGAAACCGCTGTCGCGGGTGAGGGTGAAGCTGAAGTAGGCATCGGTCCAGTGGCGGACCTCAAGCACCGTTTCGGCGCCGAAAGCGGAAGACATGGGGGCACATTCAGGCAATGGATTCGTCCCCGCCATTCTACCTCAAATGAGAGGGGTTCTCATTATCCGGAACGAGAGGCGTTCTCAGGGCCGTTCAGCGGTAGCCGGCGGCCTGCAGTTCGAACAGCTCGGCGTAACGCCCACCCTGGGCCATCAGTTCGTCGTGGGCACCGCTGGCTTCCAGCCGGCCCTCGGCCAGCACCAGGATGCGGTCGGCCATGCGTACCGAGGAAAAACGGTGCGAGATCAGCACCGCGGTGCGCTTGTCGGCCAGTTCGCGGAAGCGCTGGAACACCTCGAATTCGGCGCGTGCATCGAGTGCGGCAGTCGGTTCGTCGAGGATCATCACCTGCGCGTCGCGCATCCAGGCGCGGGCGATGGCGATCTTCTGCCACTGCCCGCCGGACAGGTCCACGCCCTGCTTGAAGCGGCGGCCGATCAGCTGCCCGTAGCCACCGGGCAGGGCATCGATCACTTCTTCGGCCATGCCCCGGCGCGCGGCATCGGCGATGCGCGCCTGGTCGGCCATCGCCTCCACCTGGCCGACGCCGATGTTCTCGCCAGCGGTCAGGTTGTAGCGGACGAAGTCCTGGAAGATCACGCCCAGGTTGGCGCGCAGGTCGTCCAGGTCGTAGTCGCGCAGGTCGCGGCCATCGAGCAGGATGCGGCCTTCGTCCGGTTCGTACAGGCGTGCCAGCAGCTTGACCAGGGTGGTCTTGCCCGCGCCGTTCTCGCCCACCAGGGCCAGCACTTCACCGGCGTGCAGCTGGAAATCGAGGTGGCGCACCGCCCATTGCTCGGCATCCGGGTAGCGGAAGCCCACGTTCTCGAACACGAAACCCTCGCGGATCGGCCGCGGTACGGCCACCGCGCCCTCGCGCGAATGGATTTCCGGTTCGATCTGGAAGAACGAGTACAGATCGTCCAGGTACAGCGCCTGGCTGGCCACCTGCGAGAAGCCGATCAGCAGGCCTTCCAGCAATTGGCGCAGGCGCAGGAAGCTGCCGGCGAGGAAGGTCAGGTCGCCGATGGAAAAATCACCGCGCACCGTGCGCCAGGCGATGTAGGCATAGGCGGTGTAGTAACCCAGCGTGCCCAGCGCGGCCAGCACCGTGCCCCAGAACGCGCGCCGCCGCGCCAGCGCCCGGTTGGCCAGGAACAGCGCCGCCGACAGCCGCCGGTAGCGATCCACCAGGAAGCGGTGCAGGTTGAAGATCTTCACTTCCTTGGCTGTTTCCACGCTGGCGCCGAGCTGGCGCAGGTAGTCCAGCTGGCGCCGCTCGGGCGTCCACAGGAAGTTGAGGCTGTAGCCGGCCGCGTTGAAATGCGATTCGCCGATGAAGGCCGGCACCAGCGCCAGCGCCAGCAGCAGGATCAGCCAGGGTGCGTAGACCAGCAGGCCCACCGCCAGGCTGGCCACGGTGATCGCATCCTGAACCTGGCCGAACAACTGGCTCATCAGGTTCATCCGGCCCATGGTCTGCCGCCGCGCGCGGTCCAGCTTGTCCTGCAGGTCGGGGTCTTCGAAATCCTCCAGGTCCAGGGTGGCGGCGTGTTCCATCAGGCGCACGCTGGTGGCGTTGGCGAACAGTTCCGACAGCAGTGCATCGGCATAGCTGACCAGCCGGCCGAGCAGGTCCGAGGCGATGGCCAGGCCGAATTCCAGCGCCAGCAGGCCCAGCAGCGGATTGAGCACGCCGCTGGACAGCGCCTCGCCCAGCGGCGGGAAGCCGGCGTCGTGCTGGCTCAGGTGCAGCGCGGTATCGATGATGAGCTTGCCCACGTACAGCATCGCCACCGGCAGCAACGCGCGGATCAGGCGCAGGCCGAGGCTGGTCAGGGTCAACGCGGGGCTGGTCTGCCACACCTGGCGCAGGAAGGGCGGCAGGTTGCGCATCGCCTTGAAGCGCTGGCGCAGGCTGGGTTTCTTCTCGGGGGCAGCAGGCATGCCGCCATTGTGCGCGCGTGCGGCGTGCAGATGGGGTCAGAGCCCTTTGCAGCGCAAAGGGCTCTGACCCCGTCCTCCATCCATGGCATGAATCCACCGTGCCGACCAACGGTCGGCACCCACCAACAGCAGCTGACCCACCCCCATCCCACAGAACGCCAGCCGTTGACGTTGCCCTTGCTCCGGCTGTCGCCTCTGCGGGTGCCGGGCGCAGCCCGGCCAGGAAAACCCCTTTACGGCAGCGGCGGCAGCAGGCCCGCGCCCAGCCGGTTCCAGGCATTGATCACCGCAATGCCCATGCTCAGGTCGCTGATGCCCTTCTCATCGAAGTGCGGTGCCAGCGCATCGAATGCGGCCTGCGAAGGTGCGCCTTCGGTCAGCCGGGTCAGGGCCTCGGCCCAACCCAGCGCGGCACGTTCGCGCGCATCGAAGAAACGGCTTTCATGCCAGGCCGGCAGGGTGTCCAGCTTGCGCGGCTCGATGCCGCTCTTGCGCAGCGCAGTGCCATGCATGTCCATGCAGTAGCCGCAGCCATTGAGCTGGGACACGCGCAGGAACAGCAGTTCCATCAGCGTCGGGTCGATCGAACTGTCATGCACCGCCTTGCTGGTGGCCAGCAGGCCCTTGAAGGCCTCGGCGGCCAGGCGGGTGTAGGGGACGCGGGGAGAGGCGTGGTCGGACATTTTCAGCTCCACGACGGCCACGGTGGCCGTCTTTCATTACAAGGACGCCGCACCGTCCGCGTTCGTGACAGTCCCGTGCAGCTTTTCCGGATTCAGCACGCTGTACACGTTGGCGATGCGGCCATCGGCCACTTCGATGGTGGTGACCGAGTGCAGGCGGTCGCCCTGGAAGCGCAGGATCGCCGGCTCGCCATTGACCCAGCCCAGTTGCGCGGTATGGCCCAGGCCGCGGCGCGCGATGGCCCAGAACAGGCGGCCGATGCGCTCGGCGCCCAGCAGCGGGCGCACCGCCGCGGTGACCACGCCGCCGCCATCGGACACCAGCCGCGCATTGGCATGCAGCAGCGCCTGGATGGCCTCGCTGTCGCCTTGCTGGGTGGCGTCCATGAAGCGCGCCAGCAACTGCCGGTGCTGGCTGGCGTCGGCGTTGAAGCGCGGCCGCCCGGCCTGCAGGCGCTGTTTTGCCCGGTGTACCAGCTGGCGGCAGTTCGGTTCGCTGAGGCCGAGCAGGGCGGCGATCTGCCGGTAGTCGTGGTCGAAGGCCTCCTTCAGCAGGAAGGCGGCCCGTTCCTCCGGGCCGAGCTGCTCCAGCAGGGTGAGGAAGGCCACCGACACCTCATCGGCGCGGGCATGGGCCAGGGCCGGGTCGCTGGACGGTTCAGGTTCCAGGCTGATCTCCAGCGGCTCGGCCAGCCACGGGCCGACGTAGTGGACCCGCTCGCGCCGGGCCGCGCGCAGCCGGTCCAGGCCCAGCCGTGTGGTGGTGGTGACCAGCCAGGCCTCGGGGTCGCGGACGGCGGACGCATCGGCGCCGGACCAGCGCAGCCAGGCATCCTGGACCACGTCCTCGGCATCGCTGCGGCTGCCGAGCAGGCGGTAGGCCAGCGCCATCAGGCGCGGGCGGTGGGTCTGGAAGGTGGCTTCAGTGTTCATGTCGACCAGGACGCCGGGGAGGGATGAAGCGTGACACGGACGTCGTGCGATCTTGCCGGCCAGCGGCCGGCACTACCACCCCTGCGGCCGGGGGAGGGGGTAAAATGGGCGGATTACCCCCCGCCAGCCTCGAGCAAGCGAGCAAGCCGTGACATCGATCAAGCAGGAAGACCTCATCCAGTCCATCGCCGACGCGCTGCAGTACATCTCGTACTACCACCCGGTCGACTACATCAAGAACCTCGCCGCCGCCTATGAGCGCGAGGAGTCGCCGGCCGCGAAGGAAGCGATGGCCCAGATCCTGATCAACTCGCGGATGTGCGCCGAAGGCCACCGTCCGATCTGCCAGGACACCGGCATCGTCACCGTGTTCCTGGAAATCGGCATGGACGTGCGCTGGGACGACGCGACCATGGGCGTGGAAGACATGGCCAACGAAGGCGTGCGCCGTGCCTACCTGCACCCGGACAACAAGCTGCGCGCCTCGGTGCTGGCCGATCCGGCCGGCAAGCGCGTCAACACCAAGGACAACACCCCGGGCGTGGTCAACGTCAAGGTCGTGCCGGGCAACACCGTCGACGTCATCGTCGCCGCCAAGGGCGGTGGTTCGGAAGCCAAGACCAAGTTCGCCATGCTCAACCCGTCCGATTCCATCGTCGACTGGGTGCTGAAGACCGTGCCGACCATGGGCGCTGGCTGGTGCCCGCCGGGCATGCTGGGCATCGGCATCGGCGGCACCGCTGAAAAGGCGATGCTGCTGGCCAAGGAAGCGCTGATGGAGCCGATCGACATCACCGAGCTGCAGGCCCGTGGGGCGTCCAACCGCATCGAAGAACTGCGCCTGGAACTGTACGAGAAGGTCAACGCGCTGGGCATCGGCGCACAGGGCCTGGGTGGCCTGACCACCGTCCTGGACATCAAGATCAACGATTACCCGACCCACGCGGCCAACCTGCCGGTGGCGATGATCCCGAACTGCGCGGCCACCCGCCATGCGCACTTCACCCTGGATGGCAGCGGCCCGGTGATGCTGGACCCGCCGTCGCTGGAAGACTGGCCGAAGCTGACCTACGACGCGTCCAAGGGCACCCGCGTGGACCTGGATACGATCACCCCGGAAGACGTGGCCAACTGGAAGCCGGGCCAGACCCTGCTGCTCAACGGCAAGCTGCTGACCGGCCGCGACGCCGCGCACAAGCGCATGGTCGACATGCTCAACAAGGGCGAGGAACTGCCGGTCGATCTGAAGGGGCGCTTCATCTACTACGTCGGCCCGGTCGATCCGGTGCGCGACGAAGTGGTGGGCCCGGCCGGCCCGACCACCGCCACCCGCATGGACAAGTTCACCGAGCAGGTGCTGGCACAGACCGGCCTGCTGGGCATGGTCGGCAAGGCCGAGCGCGGTCCGGCCGCCATCGAGGCCATCAAGAAGCACAAGTCGGCCTACCTGATGGCCGTCGGTGGTTCGGCCTACCTGGTGTCCAAGGCGATCAAGGCGGCCAAGGTGGTCGGCTTCGCCGACCTGGGCATGGAAGCGATCTACGAGTTCACCGTGCAGGATATGCCGGTGACCGTCGCGGTCGATTCCACCGGCGAATCTGTGCACAAGACCGGCCCGCGCGAATGGCAGGCCCGCATCGGCAAGATTCCGGTGGTGGTGGAGTAATTCCACCGGGAGCATAAGAACGGCGCCGCAGGGCGCCGTTTTTTTGTTTAACGCCGTGCAAAGGTCTGCATTGCTAGGCTCGGTTGGCGTTTTTCCGGTGTATTGAACAGGGAGTGTCCAATGTCATTGTTCCGTTGCCTTGTCGTGCTGTGTGTTGTTTCCCTCGCCGCCTGCAGCAGTGGCGGCGATCTCTACGACGGCGCACCCGGCAACAACGCCAGCGCGCAATGCGTGATGGCGTGCCAGCAGTACCGCAACGCCTGCCTGGCCCGTTCCGATTCGGACCGCCGCTCGACCTGCGATGCGCAGGCGGCAAGCAAGTGCGACCGGATCAAGGATGACGAGATGCGGCGCTCGTGCATGTCACAGGCGCAGGCCTGCATGGACCAGTCGCCGTTGATCAGCTGCAGCCAGGACGCCGACAGCTGCATGGCCTCGTGCGGCGGCGGTTGAGCGCATAATCGGCGCTTCCCGCAACCGGAGTCGTCGCATGCGCACTACGCTGTATGGGGCTGTCAGCACCGCCTCGCTGGTGGTGCACTGGCTGCTGGTCGAACTGGGCATCGAGCACGAACTGGTGCTGCTGGATTTCGACACGCGCGAGCACAAGGCGGCGCCGTACCTGGCGTTGAACCCGGCAGGCGTGGTGCCGACGCTGCAGATCGATGGCCAGGTGCTGACCGAAGCGGCTGCCATCGCGCTGTACCTGGCAGACCGCCACCCCGAGGCGGGACTGCTGCCGGCGCCGGGTACGCCCGCGCGCGGCCAGGCATATCGCTGGATGTTCTGGTGCGCCAACACCCTGCAGCCCGCCTACCGCGCGTGGTTCTACCCGCATGAAGCCCCCGGCGAAGCCAACGCGGCCGCCACCCAGGCGATGGCGCGCCAGCGCCTGGAAGCCGCGTGGCAGCGGATGGCCGCGCACCTGCAGACGCAGGGGCCGTACGTGCTGGGCGAAGCGCCGAGCGTGGTCGATTTCATGCTGGTGATGCTGATGCGCTGGTCGCGCAACATGCCTACCCCGGCAGACAGCCTGCCGGTGCTGAAAGTCTACGCGCAGCGCCTGAAGGCGCGACCGTCATTCATCGAGACCTACCGCCGCGAAGGCATCACCGATTGGCGGTAGCCTGATCTGTAGAGCCGAGCCATGCTCGGCTGCTCGTCGCACCCTGTAGAGTCGAGCTTGCTCGACTGCCGTCAACATCCAGTCGAGCAAGCTCGACTCTACGAAAAAGCAGCCGGGCATGGCCCGGCTCTACCAGTGCGGGGCGGATTACAGGAGCTCCTGCACGGTTTCCGGCGGGCGGCACAGGCGCGTGCCCTTGGGAGTGCGCACGATGGGGCGGTTGATCAGCCGCGGGTGCTCGGCCATGGCGGCCAGCAGGGTGGCTTCATCGGCACCGGCCAGGCCGAGTTCAACGAACTGCGGCTCCTTGCTGCGCACCAGGTCGATGGCGGCCAGGCCGGATTCGGCCAGCACCTGGCGCAGGGTGGCCACGTCGGGCGGGGCGCCCAGGTAGTCCACCACCACCGGTTCGATGCCGGCTTCGCGGATCAGCGCCAGCGCGCCGCGCGAATTGCTGCACGCTGGGTTGTGCCAGATCGTCACGGTCATCAGAACCACTCCAGCAGCGATACGCCCACGCCCACGTAGGTGGCCTTGTGGTTGTAGTCGATCATGCTCTCGCCGTAGCCATCGAACACCTGGATATGGCCGCGCAGCAGGTTGCTGATCGGGAAGCCGTAGTCCAGCTGCAGCGCGCCGTGCGAACGGTCGCCGGTGCGCAGCGAATGGCGCGCCATCAGCGCGACTTCATGGCCGTTGCGGTTCCAGATCAGGGTCGCATCGCCGCGGCCCATGTAGTCCTCGATATCCGGATTGTTGTCCTCGCTGCGCGACTCGGGAATGCGGTACCACGGGCGCAGCACCAGCGCCCAGTTCTCACGGTCCAGGCCGATGTTGAGCATCACCCGGTTCCAGCTGCGCGACAGCGGGTCGGGCCGGCCGTTGGACTGGTGGTTGAGGCCGATGCCGGTCATCCGCCCACGCCAGCCTCCGATGGAGTAGCCGTTGCGGAACACCATCATCACTTCCGGCTCGTAGTTGGTTTCGCGGAACGGGCGCGAATTCTCGGCGTTGTAGGCCTGCCAGCGCGAGCTCTGGGTATAGCCGGCCCAGATGTCACCGTTGTCGCCGAACAGGTTCTCGGCGATCTTGGTCTTGAAGCTGATCTGGAACTTCAGCTCGGTGCTGTCCAGCACCTGCGGCGTGGTTACGCTGTTGGCCGGGTTCGGCGACTGCGGCATCTGGTTCTTGTCGCTGGTCCAGAAGGCGGGCAACAGGTAGACCGGCTTGTAGGCGCGCAGCTGGAACGGGCCCAGCTTGGAGTCCTCGGCCAGTTCCCAGCGGCTGTCCAGCAGCGAGCCGCGGCCGGCATTGGCCAGGGCGCTGTCGTCCGGCGCCGGGCGGAAGAGGTCGCCCACGCGGGTGCGCAGCTTCTCTTCGCCCTGGCTGAGGCGTGACGCCTGGCGTTGTTCGCGCAGGGCCTGTGCGGCCTGCTGGGCGGCGGCGTCCGCCTCGGCCGTGGCCTGGACGTTGCGGCCGAACAGCCGGTCGTAGCAGGCCAGGCGCGCGGCGTCACTGTCGACGGCGGCGCAGCCGGCCGGCGTGGCGGTTGAAGTGGGCGCGATTTCCTGCGCGGCAAGCGGCGCACTGGCCAGGGCCAGCGCCAGCGGCGCGAAGCGGGGGAGCAGCGTGGGGAGGGTCATTGCAGCAGGCCCTTCAGGGATGAATACGGGAAGACGCACAGTGTGGCGGCTGCCCGTGGCAACGGCCAGCCCCTTGGTTTATGCCCGGCGCGGGCGTGCGCGTGGCGTGAAGGCGGCGCGGTTACAGGAACCAGGCAAAGGCGAACAGGCCCAGCATGGCGATCACAACGGCCAGCTTCAGTGCCAGGCCCAGCAGGATGCCCAGCCAGGTGGCCAGGCCGACCTTGGTCGAGCGCCCAAGCTCGCGGGTGTGCCAGTACTCGCCGAGCAGGGCGCCCAGCAGGGGGCCGGCAAACAGGCCGACGGGCATGAAGAACAGGCCCACGATGCTGCCGATGAAGGTGCCCCACAGTGCCTTGCGGCTGGCGCCCACCCGTTGCGCCCCGACCACCGTGGACAGGACATCGACCAGCAGGGACAGCGCGGTCAGCACGCCGAGGACGACCAGGGTGGGCCAGCCGACATGTGCGAAGCCGTCGGCCCATGCCGCCAGCAGCAGTCCGACGAAGACCAGCGGCACGCCCGGAAGCGCCGGCAGGATGATGCCGGCGATACCCACAAGGACAAAAATGACCGCTAGCAGATACAAGATGAATGAGAGGTCCATGCTGTCCAGTATGGTGGTCTTTTTGGGGTTGACAGTGAAGAATTTTGGCAGTTGCTTTTTCGTTTTGGTCGGGTTAAGTTGCAGTCGCTGAGCTTGGCAAGGTCACCGTGGATCGTGGCCTGATGAAGCAAGATCTCTTCGATCCGCTGCATCGTTGCACCTCGCTTCCCCCTTGCTTGTCAGCCGCCCAACAGGCGTTTCCAACAACAAGAGAGTCACCAGGGAGTGAGTGAGATGTCTGATCGCGAGACCGGTACCGTCAAGTGGTTCAACGATGCAAAGGGCTTCGGCTTCATCAGCCGTGAAAACGGCGAAGACGTATTCGTGCATTTCCGTGCCATCCAGACCCAGGGCTTCAAGAGCCTGAAGGAAGGCCAGAAGGTCACCTTCACCGTCGTGCAGGGCCAGAAGGGCCTGCAGGCAGACGCCGTAGAGCCGGTCTGAACGGCCTGCAGCGTGCTGCACGAAAAAGGCCCGCGCAAGCGGGCCTTTTTCATTGCCACCATCGCCTGCCGGATCAGCGCAGGACGACGCGGCCGTTGACCACGCGCACGTAGGTGTTCTCACGGATGCCGGCCAGGTCGCGCTGGTTGACCACGACGGTACGGCCATCATCCATGCGCACGGTGATGTCGTAGGTATCGCTGGTCACGTTCTTCTGGATCTGGTTGCCGGCCAGAGCACCACCCACCGCGCCTGCGGCGGCGGCGACGTTCTTGTTGCCCCGGCTGCCGCCGGTGTGGTCGGAGATCTCATGGCCGGCCACGGCGCCGACGATGCCACCGAGGATGGCGCCGGTCGCGCTGGGCGCGGTGCGGCCCGAGGCCACGGTATTGATGCGGGTGACGATGCCGCAGTCGGCGCAACGGTTCTGGTTGTAGCCGCCGTTGTTGCCATAGCCGCCATTGTTGTAGCCACCGTTGTTGTAACCGCCGCCGCCGTAACCGGGCGAGGTGGCGCAGCCAGCCAGGGCGAGCGTAGCAATGGCACTGGCAGCGATGAGCTGGATCTTCATGGGGCGTCTCCTGGCCGTGAAGGCGGATGGAAGGGTGGTACTGCGTCATGCAGCAGGGTGATCGAATCGTCCACTTTTCAACGTGAACAAGGTGCCAATCACGCCGGCCTTCCCCGGCTGGAAGATGAATCAGCGGAAGTCCTGGTGGCAGGCCCGGCAGTCGTCCTGCACGGTCTGCACGACCTTGGCCAGCGCGGCGCAGTCGGCGGGCGGCGCGGCCAGCGCGGCATTGAGGCTGGCCCGGTACTGGCTGGCGTGCTGCTGGAAGCGCGCATCCTCCTTCAGCCCGGGAAATGCCAGGTCCAGGTCGTTGGACAGCAGGCGCAGCGACTGCAGGCGCGGCACGCTGTCAGCCAGGCTGCAGCGGTTCTGCTGCTGGGCCTGCTGCAGCAGTTCGGCCTGCCGCTGCATCACGTGCATCAGGCTGTGCGGGAAGGGATCGCGGCCCGCCTGCAGGGCCCGGCCCACCATCACCGTGGCGACCAGGCCGATCAGCAGGCCCAGGCCGAGCACGAACAGGTAGCGCTGGGCGCTGGAGGGACGACGGGTCGGGCTGGCGTTCATGCTTGCTCCTCCGTGGGTGATGCGCGAATGGGTGATGCCCGGGCGTGCAACGGTGGGTTCGATGGCGGCCTGCTATGGCCGCCGCTGCCTGCACGTTAAAATAGCTCCATGAACGAACAGGTCAAACAACGCTTCGCCGGCATCGAACGGCTGTATGGCGTAGGCGCGCTCGAGCGCCTGCAGGGCAGCCGCGTGGCGGTGGTGGGCATGGGCGGCGTCGGCTCGTGGGTCGTGGAAGCGCTGGCCCGTTCGGCGGTCGGCCACCTGACCCTGATCGACGCCGATGACATCTGCGTGTCCAACACCAACCGGCAGCTGCCGGCGATGGAAGGCAACTACGGCCGCAATAAATCCGAGGCGATGGCCGACCGCTGCCGCGCGATCAATCCGCAGATCGAGGTCGATGCGGTGCAGGCGTTCCTCACCACCGGCAACATGGCCGAACTGCTGGACCGTGGTTTCGACCTGGTCATCGACGCCTGCGACAGCTTCCGGGTGAAGGTGGAAACCATCGCCTGGTGCCGCCGCCGCAAGCTGCCGCTGCTGACGGTGGGTGCCGCCGGCGGGCGTACCGACCCGACCCTGGTGCGCATCCGCGATGTCTCGCGTACCGAGCACGACGCAATGCTGGCGCTGATCCGCAAGAAGCTGCGCAGCGAGTTCAACTTCCCGAAGAACGCCAAGCGCTACTTCGGCGTGCCGGCGGTGTACTCGCTGGAAAACGTGAAGTACCCGCAGGCCGATGGCAGCGTCTGCGGCCTGCGGCCGAACCTGGGCGCCGATGCCGCGTTGAAGCTGGATTGTGGTGCCGGGCTGGGTGCGGCCACGCATATCACCGGCGCGTTCGCCTTCGCTGCAGCCGGCAAGGCGCTGGAAATGCTGCTGGAGCCGAAGAAGCTCAAGGCTTGACGGTAGTGCCGGCCGCTGGCCGGCTTCCGCGCTGATTCAATCATTCCTGGGTTGCCGGCCAGCGGCCGGCACTACCGGCGTGGGGCTGGCCGGCACTACCCTTGTCTGGCAGGCAGCGCGAACAGCCGGCGGGCGTTCTCGCTGGTGGCCTGCGCCACGGTTTCCACATCCGTGCCGCGCAGTGCGGCCACGTGGCGGGCGATCACCGACAGCCGGGCCGGTTCATTGCGCTCGCCACGGATGCCGGCGTCGGGCTGGTCCGGCGCGTCGGTTTCCAGCAGCAGCTGCTGCAGCGGCATGTCCCGCACGAGCCGCTGCAGGCGCTGCGCGCGTTCGTAGGTCAGTGGCCCGCCCAGGCCAAGCAGGAAGCCCAGCTTGTCCAGCTGCGCAGCCTGCTCCGGGCTGCCGGGGAAGCTGTGCACCACGCCACGCAGGCCGCCGATGCGACGGATCGCGGCGATCACCGCATCCACCGCGCGGCGCGCGTGCACGATCACCGGCAGGTCGAAGTCGCGGGCCAGCTTCAACTGGCCGATGAAATAGTCCTGCTGCGCCTGCGCGTCCAGCCCGTCGACGAAGAAATCCAGGCCGCACTCGCCGATCGCGCACGGGCGCTCGCGCTCGATCCAGTCGCGCAGCTGGTCCAGGTGCCCGGGGCGGTGCTCGGCCAAGAACATCGGGTGCAGGCCGTACGCCGGGTACAGTCCCGGCGCCTGCTGGCAGACCTCGCGCAGCTTCGGCCAGCTGGCGGCGGTCACCGCCGGCACCACCTGGGCCTGCACGCCGGCCGCGCGGGCGCGCTCGATCACCGCCGTGCGGTCAGGGTCGAACTCGCTGGCATCCAGGTGGCAATGGCTGTCGACCAGCATGTTCAACGCTGTTCCAGCGGCGGTGGCGTCGCCGCGCTGCGGTTCTTCCAGTTGGCCAGCAACAGGGTGCCCAGGCCCAGCACCAGTTCGTCCACGAACGGGAGGGGGTCGGGGATGAACAGCGTCAGCGCGAACAGGCCGGCGGTCAGCTTGAACAGGGTGGGGTAGCGCAGCCGGCGTGCCCATTGCAGGACCGGCAGCAGCATCGGGTTGGCCATGGCGGGGCTCCACGTGGGCGAGGTGCAAACGCTACCACGGGCCCTGCATTTCCCGATGCTGAATGGGTTACGGCCATGAGCAGGAATTGTGGAGATTCCGTTCAGGCAGGCCATGCTGCAATCTGCATCGAGAACGTTGCGGACGATCCGCAAGGAGCAGGTCATGAAAAGCACAACTACAACTGTCCTGGTCGCAGCGGGCGCGCTGCTGGTGGGTGGCATCGCAACCGCCGCCTTCATGAAGAGTGGTGACAAGGCCCCGGATTCGCTGGGCGCCGCCAATCCTTCCGAGTCGCGCCTGGTCGATGGCAGCGCTGCCGATGATGGCGCGCGCGGCGACGCGGTCGATGCCACTGCACCGCGTGGCCTGGAATACGCCGATGTGCTGAAGGTCGACCCGCTCACCGAGAAGCAGAAGGCCTACGCGACGGTCATCGGCACCGAGCCGGTGCGCGAGACGTCCACCACCCAGACCCCGCATGAGGTGTGCCAGGACGTGGTGGTGCAGGAGCGCCTGCCCGAGCGCGATGGCAACGTGGGCGGCACCGTGGTGGGCGCCGTGGTCGGCGGCCTGCTCGGCAACCAGGTGGGTGGCGGCAACGGCAAGAAGGCGGCCACTGCCGCGGGCGCCGTGGCCGGTGGCTTCATCGGCAACCAGGTGGACAAGCGCCACGTCGGTGGCCGCGTGGTCAACCGCACCGAACGCCAGTGCCACACTGAAACGGCGACCTCCGAGTCGAGCCGCGTCACCGGTTACAACGTGACCTACCGCAACGAAGACGGCACCACCGGCACCATGCGCATGGCCAGCAAGCCGGGCACGCGCATCGCTATGGGTACCAACGATGTGGTCAAGGGCTACAACGTGACCTACCGCTACGATGGCGCCGAGAAGACCGTGCGCATGGACAACAAGCCTGCCAGCGACCGCCTGCCGGTGGTGGATGGCCAGCTGGTCACCCAGACCGCAGCGGCCGGCGAAGCGGCGGCCAACCGCCAGTAACGTTTCTGCCGCAGCGTCCATCGGACAGGCCGGCTTTTGCCGGCCTGTTCCGTTTGCGGGCATCGTCACCGCGCCCGGATCGGCGATGATGGCCGGCCACGGCATATGACGGAGCCTGCATGAGCATCTTCGACCTGCGCATCGAAACCGATCGGCTGATCCTGCGCCCGCCGCAGGCCCAGGACCTGGAACCCTACCTGGCCTTCTGTGCCGATGAAGAGGTGATGCGCAGCCTGGGCGGCGTGCAGCTGCCTTCAGTGGCCTGGCGCAGCTTCTGCAGCCTGGCCGGCGCCTGGCAGCTGTTCGGCTTCTCCATGTTCAGCGTCATCGAGAAGGCCAGCGGCGAGTGGGTCGGCCGCATGGGCCCGTGGCAACCCCTGGGCTGGCCCGGTCCCGAGGTCGGCTGGAGCATCCGCCGCGCCAGCTGGGGGCGCGGCTATGCCCCCGAGGCCGCCGTCGCCGCCATTGACTGGGCGTTCGACACGCAGGGCTGGGACGAGGTCATCCACACCATCGCCGAGGACAACGAGAAGTCCAAGGCGGTGGCGCGCAAGCTGGGCAGCGGCCTGCTGCGCATGGGCCGGTTGCCGCCACCCTACGAAGGCGGGCCGCTGGAGATCTGGGGGCAGTCGCGCGCGCAGTGGCGGCAACGCACGCGTTGATGCTGCACCCGCGCTTGGCATCGGCCGGCGTGCTTGCCAGACTGCGGGCAGCCGGCCGTCGGCCGGGATGTCCTGGAGCAGGCAATGGTGGAAGAGCGCGTTCCGTTGACGGTGCACGGCATGTCGGTGTCGGGCAACTGCCACAAGGTGCGGATGCTGCTGGAGCAGCTCGGCAGCCGCTACCGCTGGGTGGAAGTGGACAGTGCGCATGGGCAGACCCATTCGCCCGAATTCCTCGCGCTCAACCCGAATGCGAAAGTGCCGCTGATCGTGCGCGACGATGGCCGCGTGCTGACCGAATCCAACGCGATCCTGTTCTGGTTGGCCGAAGGCACGCCCTACCTGCCGAGCGATGGCTGGGAACGGGCGCAGGCGCTGAGCTGGATGTTCTTCGAGCAGTACAGCCACGAGCCCTGCGTGGCCGTGGCGCGCTTCATCCGTGGCTGGACCGATGCCGATTCGCCGCGCCGGGCTGAACTGCCGCGGCTGCATGAGCGTGCCGCCACTGCGCTGGCGGTGATGGAGCAGCACCTGCGGCAGGCGCAGTGGTTCACCGGCAACGAGTACGGCATCGCCGACATCGCGCTGTTTGCCTATACCGATGTTGCCGCTGACGGTGGCATCGACCTGCAACCGTTCGCGGAAGTGCGCGCCTGGCTGCAGCGGGTGCGCGAGCAGCCACGTTTCGTGGCGATGCCGGCGGTGACCGCTGGGGTTCGCGCACGCCTGGACAGCCGCGCGTAGCGTCGAGCTTGCTCGACTGGCGTCCAGGGCAGTCGAGCAAGCTCGACTCTACGGAAGCAGGGCCGTGAAGCCCGGTACGGTAGCGCCGGGCCGCGCCCGGCGGAACGCAACAACGACACGGAGGGTGTTCGATGTTCGCTGTGGTTCCCGATCCGATTCCTGCGCGCATGCGCGCGCTCAACCGCGCCGAAGTGTGCGACGTCAATTTCCTCGAGGCGCTGCGTGGATGGCGCGGGCTGCCACGGCCGAAGCCGGCCCCGGATGCGCCGATCCTGCCGGGCAGCACGCTCACCGCAGCGGCGTTCGCTGAGTTGTTCGATTCGCAGATGGCCAGCCGCCAGCTGGACCTGATGGCGCGCGTGCTGCGGTTGCAGAACAAGGTCTTCTACACCATCGGTTCGTCCGGCCACGAAGGCAATGCGCTGCTGGCGCGGGCCTGCCGGCATACCGATCCGGCGTTCCTGCACTATCGTTCCGGTGCGTTCATGGCCGAGCGCGCGCGCCAGGTGCCGGGCCTGGACCCGCTGCGCGATGCCGCACTGTCCTTCGCCGCCAGTGCCGACGACCCGGCCAGCGGTGGCCGCCACAAGGTGTGGGGCAGCCGCCCGCTGTGGGTGCTGCCGCAGACCTCGACCATCGCCTCGCACCTGCCCAAGGCGCTGGGCACTGCGCTGGCCATCGAGAGCGGCAAGCGCCTGGGCCAGCCGCTGGCGATCCCGGCCGACAGCATCGTGCTGTGTTCCTTCGGCGATGCCTCGGCCAACCACGCCACGGCGCAGACCGCCTTCAACACCGCGATGTGGTCGGCCTACCAGAAGCTGCCCGCACCGATCCTGTTCGTCTGCGAGGACAACGGCCTGGGCATTTCGGTGAAGACCCCGGAAGGCTGGATCGCCGAACGCTTCAGCCGCCAGCCGGGGCTGGACTACTACTACGCCGATGGCCTGGACCTGGCGGCGGGACATGCCCAGGTACAGGCGGCGGTCGAGCATTGCCGGCGTACCCGCCGGCCGACCTTCCTGCACTTGCGCACCACGCGGCTGATGGGCCATGCCGGCACCGATTTCGAAGTGGAATGGCGCGCGCTGGCTGACCTCTGCGCGGCCGAGGCACAGGACCCGCTGCTGCGGTCGGCACAGATCGCGCTGGAATCAGGCTGGATGGATGCTGCCGGCATCGAGGCCGCCTACGAAACGCTGCGTGCGCGCTGCCTGTCGGCCGCCTCGGACGCCGAAGGCCGGCCCAAGCTGCAGTCGCTGGATGAAGTGGTTGCGCCACTGGCGCCCTACACGCCAGCGGCAGTGATGACCGAAGCCGAGCGCGCGGTGCCGGCCGAAGCACGCGAGGCGCTGTACGGCGGGGCTGACGCGTTGCCGGAACGGCAGCCGCCGCGCCACCTGGCCGTGCAGATCAACCACGGCCTGCAGGAACTGCTGTGCAAGTACCCGCAGGCGTTGCTGTTCGGCGAGGACGTGGCGCAGAAGGGCGGCGTGTACACGGTCACCAAGGATCTGCTGCGCCGCTTCGGGCCGCGCCGGGTGTTCAACACCCTGCTGGACGAGACGATGATCCTGGGCATGGCCCAGGGCCTGGCCAACATGGGTCTGCTGCCGATACCGGAAATCCAGTACCTGGCCTACCTGCACAATGCCATCGACCAGCTGCGCGGGGAGGCTTGTTCGCTGCAGTTCTTCTCCAACGACCAGTTCCGCAACCCGATGCTGGTGCGGGTGGCCGGGCTGGGCTACCAGAAGGGCTTCGGTGGCCATTTCCACAACGACAACTCGATCACCGCGCTGCGCGACATCCCCGGCCTGGTGGTGGGTTGCCCGTCGCGCGGCGACGATGCGGTGATGATGCTGCGCACGCTGGCGGCGCTGGCCCGGGTGGACGGCCGGGTGGCGGTGTTCCTCGAGCCGATCGCGCTGTACATGAGCAAGGACCTGCACGCGCCCGGTGATGGCCAGTGGCTGTTCGACTACCCGGCGCCGGGGCAGGCGCTGGTGCTGGGCGAGGGCAGGGTCTACGCGCCTGATGCGGACGATCTGGTGGTCTTCACTTACGGCAACGGCGTGCCGATGGCGCTGCGCGCGGTGCCGGCCATCCAGGCGCAGACCGGTTGGCAGGTCCGGGTGGTGGACCTGCGCTGGCTGGTGCCGCTGGATGCTGGTTTCATCGCCGCCCAGGCCGCCAGCGCGCGGCGGGTGCTGGTGCTGGACGAGGGCCGCCACAGCGGCGGGGTGGGCGAGGGGGTGGTCACCGCCCTGGTCGAGGCCGGGCATGGCCACCTGCCGCTGCGGCGGGTCTGCGGCGCTGATACCTACACGCCGCTGGCGGGGGCAGCAATGTTCGGCCTTCCAAGCGACAATGCGGTGATTGGCGCCGCCCTCGACCTGGCGCAGGAACCCTGATGCATGTGTGGATTGGCGGGAATGTTGTTGCCGGCGGCGCAGTCGCCGGACGAGGTGCTGCAGGCGCAGGCGCTGGCCATGGGGCAGGCGCTGCACCACCGCGGGCCGGATGACGGCGGCACCTGGGTCGACGCCAGCGCCGGCATCGCCCTGGCGCACCGCCGCCTGAGCATCCTCGACCTGTCACCGCTGGGCCACCAGCCGATGGCCTCGGCCGACGGCCGTTACGTGATGGCCTACAACGGCGAGGTCTACAACTTCGCTGCGCTGCGTGCCGAGCTGGAACCACTGGGCCATGCCTTCCGCGGCCATTCCGATACCGAAGTGCTGCTGGCCGCGATCCTGCAGTGGGGCGTCGAGGAGACCCTGCAGCGCGCCAACGGCATGTTCGCCATCGCGCTCTGGGACCGCCACGAGCAGTGCCTGTGGCTGGCCCGTGACCGGGTGGGCAAGAAGCCGCTGTATTACGGCTGGGCCGGCGACACCCTGGTGTTCGGCTCGGAACTGAAGGCGCTGTGGCAGCACCCGGACTTCGACAACGACATCGACCGCGATGCGCTGACCCTGCTGCTGCGGCTGGATTACATCCCGGCCCCGCACAGCATCCACCAGCGCTGCTACAAGCTGATGCCGGGCCGTGTGCTGCGGCTGGATGCGGCGATGGTGGCCGCAGGTGCATCCGCGCACCGCCCCGAGCAGGCGCAGCGCCCGTACTGGGATGCCCGCGCGCGCATGCAGGCGGCCCTGGCCGCGCCGTTCCAGGGCGGCATCGAGGACGCCGAGGAACAGCTGGACGGCCTGCTGCGCGATGCGGTGGCGCTGCGCATGGTGGCCGACGTGCCGGTGGGCGTGTTCCTGTCCGGTGGCACCGATTCATCGCTGGTGGCCGCGCTGATGCAGGCACAGAGCACGCAGCCGGTGCACAGTTTCAGCATCGGCTTCAGCGGCTCGCACCATGACGAGGCGCCGCTGGCCAAGGAACTGGCCGGCCATCTGGGCTGCGACCACACCGAGCTTTATGTGAGCGGCGCCGACGCGCTGGCGGTGGTGCCGCAGCTGCCGGCGATGTTCGACGAACCCTTTGCCGACGCCTCGCAGGTGCCGACCGCGCTGGTTGCGCGCCTGGCGCGGCAGGGCGTGACCGTGGCCCTGTCCGGGGACGGCGGCGACGAACTGTTCTTCGGCTATACCCGCTATGTGCGCGCGCTGCGCAACTGGCAGATGCTGGGCCGCGTACCGGCGCCGCTGCGGCGCTGGATGGGCGCGCGTGCGCACCAGCAGGGCGAGGCCTCGCGCACCGGCGGCCTGGCTGCGCTGCTGGCCGAGACCGGCGCGCGCGGTATCGGCGATGTCTACCGCAACCGCATCTCGCGCTGGCGCGACCCTGCGGCGGCGGTGATCGGCGCGCGCGAGGCCGGCAGCTTCTACGACCTCGCCGACCCGCTGCACGGCGCCGGCACCCCGGCCGACGCGATGATGCTGGCCGATTTTGTCAGCTACCTGCCCGACGACCTGCTGTGCAAGGTCGATCGCACCTCGATGGCGGTCAGCCTGGAGGCGCGGGCACCGCTGCTGGACTGGCGCGTGGCTGAATTCGCCTGGTCGCTGCCGCTGGCGTTCAAGCGCAGCGAGGATACCAGCAAGGTGCTGCTCAAGCGCGTGCTGGGTCGTTATGTGCCGCAGTCGATGGTGCACCGGCCCAAGCGCGGCTTCGGCGCGCCGGTGAGTGAATGGCTGAAGGGCGACCTGCGGCCCTGGGCCGATGACCTGTTGCAGCCGGCCCGGCTGGAACGAGAAGGCGTGCTGTCGGCGGCGGCCGTGCAGCCGCTGTGGCAGCAGTTCCTGGGTGGCCAGCGCAAATGGCACACCCACCTTTGGAACGTGCTGATGTTCCAGGCCTGGCAGGACCATTGGCGGCAGGTGCGGGCGGGCGTGGCACGCGGCTGATCTTCACCGGGGCGCATCGGGCCGGCCGCTAGGCTGGCCCTTTCCCCCGTCAGGAGTGTGTCGCCATGCCTGTTCCCACCATCGCCGTGTTCGTTGGCAGCCTGCGCAGGGAGTCCTGCAACCGCAGGCTGGCCCTGGCACTGGAAAAGCTGGCCGGTGATCGCGCGCGTTTCCAGTACGTGCGCATCGACGATCTGCCGCTGTACAACCAGGATTTCGACGGCAGCTACCCGGCGCAGGGCACCCGCCTGAAGGACGAGGTGCGCGGTGCTGACGCGGTGCTGTTCGTCACCCCCGAATACAACCGCTCGGTGCCGGGCGTACTGAAGAACGCCATCGACATCGGCTCGCGGCCCTATGGTGACAGCGCCTTTGGCGGCAAGCCGGCGGCGGTGATCGGCGCCTCCATCGGCCAGATCGGCACGGCCGTGGCCCAGCAGCACCTGCGCAACAGCCTGGCCTTCCTGGACATGCACGTGCTCGGCCAGCCGGAGGCGTTCCTCCATTTCAAGGACGAGCTGATCGGGGCCGATGGCACGATCCACAACGAAGGCACGCAGAAGTTCCTGCAGGGCTATGTAGACCGATTCCTGCAGCTGATCGCGGTGCATGCCAAGGGCGATTGACGCTGCCCTCGGGGTCAGAGCCCTCTGCTGCGCAGAGGGATCCGGCCCCTTTCTGCCGGGGTCGGATCCCGTCGCGCAGCGGCGGGCTCTGACCCCATGCGATAATGGGATCCCATAGGCCGGACCGGCACGTCGCACAGCGGCGGATATCCCCCGTTCGTCCACGGCTTATCCACAGGCTTGTCCATGGCCGCCGGGGTCGGCGCATGCCTACACTCGTCTGGCCCACTTTCGCAGGAAACACCGCAGCATGTCCGCCCGTTCCGGCTTCCGTTCCAACCGCAAAGAGCGCGGCGATGGCTTCGACCGCGATCGCGACGAATCGCGCATCGACCAGCTGCGCGTGCCGCCGCACTCGGTGGAAGCCGAACAGGCGGTGCTGGGCGGCCTGATGCTGGCGCCGGAAGCCTACGACCGGGTCAACGACCAGCTGACCGAGACCGACTTCTACCGCCGCGACCACCAGATGATCTACCGGGCGATCCGCGAGCTGTCCGAGCGCGAGCGCCCGTTCGATGCGGTGACCTTGGGCGAGTGGTTCGAATCGCAGGGCAGGATGGAGCTGGTGGGCGACGGCGCCTACCTGATCGAGCTGGCCAGCACCACGCCATCGGCGGCCAACATCGTGGCCTACGCCGAGATCGTGCGTGACAAGGCGGTGCTGCGGCAGCTGATCCAGGTCGGCACCGACATCGTCAACGACGGTTTCCAGCCGGAAGGCCGCGACAGCAGCGAACTGCTGGCCTCGGCCGAGAAGAGCGTGTTCGCCATTGCCGAACAGGGCGCACGTGGGCGTACCGACTTCGTGGCCATGCCCGGCGCACTGAAGGACGCCTTCGAGGAACTGCGCAACCGCTTCGAGAACGGCGGCAACATCACCGGCCTGCCGACCGGCTACACCGATTTCGATGCGATGACCGCCGGCCTGCAGCCGACCGACCTGATCATCCTGGCCGCGCGCCCGGCGATGGGCAAGACCACCTTCGCGCTGAACATCGCCGAGTACGCGGCGATCAAGTCGAAGAAGGGCGTGGCGGTGTTCTCGATGGAAATGTCCGCATCGCAGCTGGCGATGCGCCTGATTTCCTCCAACGGCCGCATCAATGCCTCGCGCCTGCGTACCGGCCAGCTGGAAGACGAGGACTGGAGCCGGGTCACCAGCGCGATCAAGATGCTGAAGGAAACCAAGATCTTCATCGACGATACGCCGGGCGTGTCGCCGGAGATCCTGCGTTCCAAGTGCCGCCGCCTGAAGCGCGAACACGACCTGGGCCTGATCGTGATCGACTACCTGCAGCTGATGAGCGTGCCGGGCAACAGCGAGAACCGTGCGACCGAAATTTCGGAAATCTCGCGCTCGCTGAAGGGCCTGGCCAAGGAACTGAACGTACCGGTGATCGCGCTTTCGCAGCTCAATCGATCACTGGAAACGCGAACCGACAAGCGCCCGGTGATGGCCGACCTTCGCGAATCGGGCGCAATCGAGCAGGACGCGGACATGATCGTCTTCATCTACCGCGACGATTACTACAACAAGGAAAATTCGCCGGACAAGGGCCTGGCCGAGATCATCATCGGCAAGCACCGTGGTGGTCCCACCGGTTCGTGCAAGCTGAAGTTCTTCGGCGAATACACCCGCTTCGACAACCTGTCCCACGATTCGGTCGGTTCGTTCGAGTAACGGGTTCTTCCTGTGCATGCAGCGTGTAAATGACATGTAACGCGCTGCTTTTACGATTCCGCCGCTGCTGCTCTTCGACGCCGCCTTTCGGTGTCCAGCGTGCCCAAGGAATCCGCCTTCATGTCGCCCCATGCTCCGCTTCGCCGCAACCTGCTTGCCCTGCTGGTCTGTGCATCGCTGCCGTCGCTTGCTCTGGCTGAAACCGCTCCTGCCACTGAAGCACCGTCGGCCACGACCCTCGATTCGATCTCGGTGATCGGCCGCGGCGAGGCCCGCCAGGTGCAGCGTGTCACCGCGGAAGACATGAAGGTGCTGCCGCCGGGCGCCAACCCGCTGAAGCTGCTGGCCAGCAAGCCGGGCGTGCATTTCGAGTCGGCCGACGCCACCGGTGCCTATGAGTGGTCCACCAGCATCAGCCTGCGCGGTTTCAACCAGAACCGCCTCGGCTATACGCTCGACGGCATCCCGCTGGGCAACATGTCCTACGGCAACAGCAATGGCCTGCACATCAGCCGTGCCGTGATCAGCGAGAACCTGGGCGGTGCGGAAGTGTCCACCGGCATCGGCGCACTGGGTACGCCGTCCACCAGCAACCTCGGGGGCGTGTTCCAGTTCTATTCGATCGATCCGTCCACCGAGTACGGCGTGGTGCTGGCGCAGGGCTTCGGCAGTGACAATGCGCGCCGCAGCTATGCACGCCTGGAGACGGGCGAGCACCAGGGCTTCGCCGCCTACCTGTCCGGCGCGTATTCCGAGGGCGACAAGTGGAAGGGCAAGGGATCGCAGGAGTCGAAGCAGTTCAACGGCAAGGCCACCTACCACTTCGGCGAGGACAGCAGGATCACCGCGCTGTTCAACGGATCGCGCCGGGTCGAGGCCGACTATCAGGATCTTTCGCTGGAGATGATCGATCGCCTCGGCTGGAACTGGGACAACTACGCGCCGGACTGGGATCGCGCGGTCGCGGCGGCTAACGGCCAGTACAGTGGCGGCGTCAACAGCCCATGGGACGCGTACTACTCCGGCCATGGCCTGCGCAATGACGATCTGTCCAGCATCGCTGGCGATTTCGGCCTGAACGATTCGATGCGGCTGAAGGTCAACGTCTACAACCACAGCAATCGCGGCCAGGGCCATTGGTTCAGCCCCTCCAATCCGTCCAACCCGGGTACCAGCCGGGAAATTCCGATTTCGATCCGCACCACCGAGTACGCGATCGACCGTACCGGCGTGACCTCTGCGTTCACCTGGAATGTCGGCGGCCACGAACTGGAAGCCGGCCTCTGGTACGAGGACAACGGCCACAGCGTGCAGCGCAATTTCTACTACATCGACGGTCCCATCACCGACGATTTCTTCCTGCGCAATCCGGACCAGCGCGTGTGGAACCAGCACTACACCACCATCACCCGCCAGTTCTATGTGCAGGACCGCTTCCGCCTGTTCGATGATCGCCTGACCATCGACATCGGTGCCAAGTCGCCGCATACCCGCACCAGCGTGCGCACGCCGCTGGGCAACTACGCGAACAACAGCAGCCTGACCGCGAAGAAGGGCCTGCTGCCGCAGGCTGGCTTCAACTTCAAGCTCAACGAAGGCAACGAGGTCTTCGGTTCGTTCGCAAAGAATGTCGCTGCCTACGCACTGGGCGTCGGCAGCCCGTTCAACGTGCCGCAGGCCGACTTCGATGCCAGCGCACGGAACCTGAAGCCGGAACAGTCACGCACGATCGAGCTGGGCTGGCGTGGCTACGGCCGCGGCTATGAAGCGTCGGTCGCGGTGTATGACGTGAAGTTCGACAACCGCCTGCTGGCGATTGCCCAGTGCGTGGGCATCCTTGGCTGCCCGGCGCTGTTCTCCAACGTCGGCTCGGTCACCAGCCGCGGCGCCGAGGCCACCCTGCAGTTGAAGCCGATGCAGGACCTGGCCTGGTCCAATGCGCTGTCCTGGAATGACAGCACCTACGACAACGATTACGTGAACAACGAAGTGGTGCCGACCCGCGGCCGCAAGACCGTGGACACGCCCGAATGGATGTTCGCCAGCACGCTCGCATGGACCCCGGGTCCGTGGGACATGCGCCTGTCGGCCAACCATGTCGGCAAGCGTTACATGACCTACACCAATGATCTCTCGGTGCCCAGCTACTGGCTGGTCAACGCGTCGGTGGCCTACGATTTCGGTGCGATGGGCCCGGCGCAGAACCTGACGGTTGCACTGAACCTGACCAACCTGACCGACAAGCGCTACCTGTCGTCCATCAACACCAATGGCACCTACGCCACTGACCCGACCCGCAGCCTGGCGACCATGCAGGTCGGCGCGCCGCGGCAGGTGATGGCCACTGCCACCGTCCGCTTCTGATGCGCGCACCTGTCGATCCGGAAACCCGTCGCCGCTTGCTGCGCATGGCGTGGCAGGGCACGGGGGCGGCGATCGCACTGGCGGCGATGCCGGGGCTGGTCACGGCCGGCCCGCGGCCGCGGCTCGGGCGCGATCCGTTCACGCTGGGCGTCGCTGCTGGCGATCCGGATCCGCAGGGAGCGGTGCTGTGGACGCGGCTGGCGCCGGACCCGCTCAATGGCGGCGGCATGCCCGCGCGGGCGGTACCGGTCCGCTGGTACGTGGCAGAAGACCCTGGCATGCGCCGGCTGGTGCAGCGGGGTGTTGCTTCTGCCGTACCGGAACTGGCGCATTCGGTGCACGTGGAGGTCAATGGCCTGCGCCCGGGCCGTGACTACTACTACCGTTTCGCCTGCGGCGGGGATGAAGAAAGCGCGGTCGGCCACTTCCGCACCGCGCCGTTGCCTGATACGCAGCTGCAGCAGCTGCGGTTGGCCCTGTGCACCTGCCAGGCCTGGAACAGCGGCTACTATCCGGTACTGCGCGATATCGCGCGGAGCGATGTCGACCTGGTGCTGCACGCCGGCGACTACCTGTACGAATACAGCCCGCTGCAGAATGCACGCGGCAGCACGCTGGATGCAGCGCGCTTCAGTGGCGAGACCGTCAGCCTGGAGCGTTACCGCGACCAGTACGCGCTGTACAAGCTCGATCCGGACCTGCAGGCAGCGCATGCCGCGCATGCTTTCGCGGTGATCTGGGATGACCACGAGGTGCAGAACGACTACTCCGGCATCCATCCGGAGAAGCCCGGCGTATCGACGGAAGATTTCATCGTGCGTCGGGCGGCGGCCTACCGCGCGTTCTACGAACACCTGCCCATGCGCAGCACGCCGGCCGGCAATGGTGGCCTGCGCGTGCACCGGCGGCTGCGCTACGGTGATCTTGCGCAGCTCAGCCTGCTCGATTGCCGGCAGTTCCGTCCCGCCAATCCCTGCGGCGTAGGTGAATCGGCGCGTTGCGACGCAGCGATGGACCCGCGCATGAGCATGCTCGGTGTCGGCCAGGAAGCCTGGTTCGCCCAGTCGATGGTGGCGGCACAGGGGTTGCGCTGGAACGTGGTGGTGCAGCAGTTGCTGATGGCCCAGCTGCAACTGGATGCGGGCACCCCGCGCGAGCGCTTCTGGAACGACGCCTGGGACGGCTATCCGCTTGCGCGCAACCGGCTGCTGCAGGCCCTGCAGACAGGTGGAACGGGCAACGCGATCGTGCTCGGCGGCGACTGGCACTCCACCTTTGTCAACGACCTGAAGCTGGATTTCAACGCGGCCAGCTCACCGGTGGTGGCCACTGAATTCATCGCCCCGGCGATCAGCAGTGGTGGCGACGATACCCCGTATGGCCCTTACTACGGCCCATCGATTCCGCAGAACCCGCATATCCGCTATTTCGACGGCGACCGTCGCGGCTGGTGGAAGCTGCAGCTGAACCGGCAGACCGTGGATGCCGAACTGCGCTTTGCCGACAGCGTGCTGCGTGCCGATGCCGAGGTGCGGACCGCAGCGCGCTTCCAGGTCATCCACGGCCGACCGGGGGCCGTGCCGGTATAAGCCCCGGCCGGCGCTCAAGTTCCCCCGTCACCTGCCGTTACCGCACCGGTAACAGGGGGAAACATCACCGTCCATGACCCATCGCTGCACGCGCGGCGATGGACCGGCGCGTGCGCCCCCTTCATTCATGGGGAACGGATCGATGTCGGCGGTAGCAGGGAAGAGTGGGTTGAGGCGCGGCGTCGCCTGGATGTGCGTGGTGTTGTTGCAGCTGCTGGCAGGTACAGGCGTTGCGCAGGCGGCGTCGGCGGCGTGCGAGGCCATCAACCTGATAGGTGCCACGACCAACGAGATCCGGTCGTTCGCACAGGGTGCCTTCCTGCCAGGGGAGTCGCTGACGGTCCGTTTCACAGACAGCGGCGAGAACATCGGCAAACCGCCGAACTCGGCCGACGCCATCATTTTCCGCAGTTTGAGTTTCGGCCCGGGTGGCTACGACTACCGCAGCAACACCGGGTCTGCAGGAGCGCACAGCGGAACGGTCGACAGCAGCTTCCTGGTGGCCAACGGCCTGTTCATGAGCATCAAGACCGGAAGGTACATCAGCCCGGTCCAGATCAACTGCACCTCCACCGCCACTCAACCGCTGCAGCTCGATATGCCGGGCGTCCAGCAGTTCACCGTTGGCACGGCGGTGGATGTCAGCCTCGCCGCCAGCGGCGGCAGCCTGCCTTACATCTTCAGCATCAACAGTGGCACCTTGCCCGCCGGGCTGGTGCTTGCGCCCTCGGGCCGCCTGCATGGCACGCCGCAGGTCGCGGGCACGTTCAGCGTCAGCGTGGAGGTCACCGATGCCGCGGCCGCCAGCGCGCACCAGCCGCTGTCGGTCAACATCGCGGCCATCGCGCCCGATGCCCCCGGCCAGGTCGTCGCCGTCGCCGGCGATGGCCAGGCCGTGGTCAGCTTCACCGCACCGACGCAGACCGGCGGCGCGCCCATTGCCCAGTACGCCGTGATGGCGTCCACGGGCGAGTGGGTGCTCGGCACGCAGTCGCCGATCACGGTGACCGGCCTTGCCAACGGCATGCCCGTGCAGTTCCAGGTGATCGCCAACAACGGCAGCCAGGCCAGCCAGCCGTCGCAGGCAAGCGCCGCGGTCACGCCGATGACCGGGCAGACGATCCAGTTCAATGCGCCAGGTGACCAGCCATTGGGTTCGCTGCTTGCACTGGAGGCCACCGCGAGCAGCGGCCTGGCCGTCGAGTACGAAAGCCTGAATCCGCTGGTCTGCGTGCTGGAAAGTGCAGGCAACCTGCGCCTGTCCGCGCTCGGTACCTGCACGGTGCGCGCACTGCAGCCCGGCAACGCCGGCACGCGCGCGGCGCAGCCGGTGGAGCGCAGCTTCAACGTGGTGGCTGCCCGCGCGTCGGCGCCGACCCTGCGTCGCGTCGAACGGATCGGCGCAAGCAGCGTGGACGTGTACTTCGATGTACCCGCCAGCGACGGTGGCAGTGCCATCCTCTCTTACGAGGTGGCAGCGCGCCCGGGTGCTGCTGTGGTCAGCGGTGGCTCCAGCCCGGTACGCATGAGCCGCCTGCACGCAGGCACGACCTATACCTTCGCCGTGCGTGCGCGCACCGCGACAGGGCCCGGTACGTTCTCCGCCGAGTCCGACCCGGTGACGATGCCGACCGTGCCGCGCGTGACCGGCCTGCAGGTACCGGCCGACGGCCGCTACCTCGCCGGTGCCAGCCTCGATTTCCTGCTGGTCCTGGACCAGCCGGCAATCGTGCAGGGCGTGCCCGAGCTGCTGCTGTCGATCGGCGGGCAGCGCGTAGCCGCGACCTATCGCGCTGGCTCGGGCAGCAACCTGCTGCCTTTCAGCTACGCCGTGTTGCCGGGCCAGTTGGACGAGGACGGCATCGGCATCGACGGCCTGCAGCTGGCCGGTGGCAGCATCCGCAATGCCGATGGCATCGACGCTGTGCTGGCGCTGGCAGGCGTGGGCGCCACCGGCGGCATCCTGGTGGGCGCGCAGCCGGCCGCCGCGCCGTCCATCACCGGCGTGGTTGCAGGTGATGGCGTGGTGACGCTGCAGTTCGCAGCGCCCGCGCAGGATGGCGGCAGCCCGGTGCTGGATTACGTGGTGACCGCGCAGCCCGGTGGCCTGCAGCTGCAGACTGCCGCTTCTCCGGCAGTGTTCACCGGCCTGCGCAATGGCATCGCGTATCGCTTTACGGTCACCGCGCGTACCGCAGCGGGGCTGGGCGCGGCGTCCCTGGCATCGGACGACGTGGTGCCGATGGCGCAGCAGCAGATCCAGTTCGCACCCCTGGATGCCCAGGCTTTCGGCAGCACGCCACAGGTGCTGGCCAGCGCCAGCAGTGGCCTGGCGGTGTCGCTGTCCAGCAGCACACCCCGGGTCTGCAGCGTCGCTGCCGATGGCCGGGTGACCCTGCTTGCGGCCGGTACCTGCAGCATCGACGCCGATCAGCCGGGTGACGCCGCGACCCATGCCGCTACCCGCGTCAGCCGTTCGTTCGCGGTGCTGGCGGTGGTGCCGGGCGCGCCGCGCATCACTGCGGTCGTACTCGCTGCGGGCAGTGTGGACGTGAGCTTCCAGGCGCCGGCGTTTGAAGGCGGCAGTGCGGTCGACAGCTATCTGCTGCAGGCGCTGCCAGGTGGACAGAGCGTGCGTGGCAACGGCAGTCCGCTGCGTATCGACGGCCTGCCTTCCGGCATCGCGCATCGCTTCGTGGTGACCGCCTTCAATGCGGCGGGAGCCGGTGCGGCATCGTTGCCGTCCGATCCGCTCACCGTGCAGGGCGCACCGGCGGTGACCGGTGTGCAGGTGCCGTCCGTCGGCCGCTACCTCGCCGGACAGGTGCTGTCCTTTGCGGTGCAGTTCGACCAGGCCCTGCAGGTGGGCGCTGCGCCGCAGCTGCTGCTGCGCATCGGCAGCCAGCGTCGGCTGGCCACGCTCTCGGCGGTGGAGACGGAGGTGCAGGGCAGTGTGCTGCGCTTCCAGTACACGCTGCAGGCCGATGACCGCGACGAGGATGGCATCGAGGTGGAATCGCTGCAGGCTGCTGCCGGCAGCCTGCGCAATGCACAGGGCACCGAGGCACGCACTGCGCTGGCCAACGTCGGGGCGACCACCGGCGTACGCGTCGGCGCCGACCTGCCTTCGGCCGTCGCCAACGTGCGCGGCGTGGCCGGTGATGGACAGGTGCAGGTGCATTTCGATGCGGCGTCGGCCGGCAGTGGCGCCATCGTCGATTACACGGTGACCGCGCAGCCGGGGGGCATCAGCGCAACCGGTACGAGCTCGCCGATCACCGTGCGTGGCCTGGCCAACGGCAGCGCCTACCGTTTCGTGGTGGTTGCACGCAGCGAGTACGGCAGCGGCGCGGCGTCGGCTGCCTCGGCAGCGGTGGTGCCGTTGCCGGATCTGGCCGTGGCCGATTCCAGCATCGCCGTGCCTTACGGAGCTGCCGCCGTCGTGCTGCCGCTGTCGGTCGCCGGTGTGGCCGAGCAGGTGCAGCTGACCGTGGGCCCGCAGCATGGGCAGGTGGACGTGCAGGGCACGACGCTGCGCTACACACCGGCCGCAGGCTATGCCGGCAACGACAGCATCAGCTACACCGTCAGAGATGCCTTCCGCACGTCGGCACCGGCCACGATCACGGTCACCATCGGTACGCCGACCGTGGTCCTGCAGTCGGCCGCGTTGCCGTTGGGCGTGGCTGGCACGGCGCTCGACGCGCAGCTGTCCAGCAGCGGCGGCGCGGCGCCTTACACCTACGCCATTGTTGGCGGCAGTCTGCCGACGGGCCTCCGCCTGGATCGCAGCGGACACCTGGCAGGTACGCCGGTGGCCGCGGGGCGTTTCGAGATCGAGGTGGAGGTGACCGACAGCAGTTCCGGCAGCGGTCCGTTCCGTGCGCGCCGCGCATTCGTGCTGAACGTGGCGGCTCCGCAGATCGAGGAAGTCGAAGCCCCGCTGCCAGCGGCAACCCAGGCTGGCCCGGTCAGCCTGCGCCTGCAGGCGCGTGGCGGTACCGCGCCGTATGCGTTCCGCCAGATGTCGGGTGCGCTGCCGCCTGGCGTGCTGCTGTCCAGCGACGGCCAGCTGCAGGGCGTGGCCACCGTGGCCGGCGTGTTCGATTTCGACGTGGAAGTCAGCGACACCTACGGCGTCACCGGCGTGGCGCGCTACCAGCTGAAGATCGCGCAGGCCGCGCAGGCGATCACCGGCTTCACCGTGGACCCGGCAACGCCGGTCTACAGCGAGGGCGGCAGCTTCGAGGTCTCCGCGCTGGGTGGTGCGTCGGGTCAGCCGCTGCGTTTCGGCAGCAGCAGTCCTGCGGTCTGCAGTGTCAGCGGCACCCGCGTCGCCATGCTGGCGGCAGGGCGCTGCGTGCTGACCGTGAACCAGGACGGCGATGCCAACCATGAAGCGGCCGCGCAGCAACTACACGTGGTTGATATCGCGCTGGCCGTGCCGGTGCTGGCATGGAGTGCGGACCTGCAGCGCCTGCTGGAACAGGGCAGTTTCGAACTGCCGCTGCCGACCAGCGCCAGCCCGGGTGCCTTCAGCTTCCATAGCAGCGACACCGCAGTGGCCAGTGTCGAGGGCCGCACCGTGCACGTGCACGGCGAAGGTCGTGCGGTGATCACCGCCGTGCAGGCCGCTGCGGGCAGCTATGCCGCGGCCAGTGCCGAGCTGGTGCTGGTGGTGAACATGCGCCCGGACCCGACCCGTGACCCGGGCGTGACCGGGCTGCTGCAGGCGCAGGTGGATGCGAGCGTGCGGTTCGCCAACGCGCAGCAGGCCAACATCCGCGAGCGCCTGCGGCAGGTACGTGCGGGCGGCAATGCCGACAGCAACACGCTGTCGGTGTCGACCGGCGCACGCGGCCCGGAGGCGGCGTCGCTGCCGCTGGGCCAGGCCATGGAGAGCGAGCGTCCGCTGCTGCCCGCCGGCTGGGGCACTTGGGCGTCCGGCACGGCCACCTACGGCCGGGGTGGCGCGACCGGGGCAGGGCGGTATGACCTGCGCAGCGACGGCCTGACCGTGGGCGTGGATCGTCGCCTCGGTGACAGCGCACTGTGGGGCGTGGCCGGCAGCATCGGCCGCAACGACAGCGAGCAGGATGATGCCCGCACGCGCCTGCAGGCCGACCAGCGGTCGCTGGCGTTGTATGGCCTGTGGCGCGGCAACGCGCACGTGTTCGTCGATGCGGTACTGGCCACCGGCGACCTGCGCTTCGACCTGCAGCGCTGGAGCCGCGATGCCGGCGCGACGGCGGTGGCCCGTCGCGAGGGTTCGCAGTGGTTCGGTTCGCTGGCACTGGGCTATGAGCAGGTGCTGTCGGGCATGCGCATGAGTGGCTACGCACGGCTGGACGGCAGCCGCAGCACGCTGGATGCCTACCGCGAGCGCGGCCTGGGCGAACTGGATCTGGCCTACGGCCGCCACGTCGTCGACAGCCGCGCACTGGCGTTCGGCCTGGAAGGCAGCGCGGTCGAATCGGCCGAGGCGCGCGTGCGTCCGTTCTGGAGCATCGAGTACCGGCAGGCGCTGCAGGACCGGGGCGAAGCAACGTTGAACTACGCCGAGTGGGCGCGTCCGCAGGACTACCGCCTGGCGATGCGCAGCTACAACGATGATCTGCTGTCGCTGTCTGCAGGCGTCGACATGTCCATCGCGCGCGGCTGGATCCTGTCGCTGCTGCTGGGCCACGAACAGGCCCGGGGCAGTGATCGTTCCAGCAGCGTCGGCCTGCGCCTGAGCAACGGCAGCCGCTGAGGCCGCCAGCGCGATACTGCCAGCGGCGGCACCGGGCCAAGCCCGGCGACCGCCGCTGCACCGGGTTTCATCGCCCCCAGCCCGGTTTCGTCGCAATCCGTTTGCGGCGGCCGCGGGCGCGCGGCACGGTGGTCACAGGCGGCAGGGTGCCGCCCAAGGAGACCGTCATGAAGACCTTGTTCGCGCTGGGCGTGTGGTGCCTGCTGTTCGTGCTGTGCTGGCCGTTGGCGCTGCTCGCGCTGATTGCCTGGCCGTTCGTCTGGCTGCTGAGCCTGCCGTTCCGCCTGGTCGGCATCACCTTCTCGGCGTTGTTCGCTTTCCTGCGTGCGCTGTTCATGCTGCCGGCCCGCGTGCTGGGCGGCCGTGCGGTGGCGGCATGAAGGTGCTGCTGGTTGCCCTGGCAGCGCTGGCCGGCCCGGCACTGGCGCAGTCGCCGGTACCGTCCTCGGCGTGGTTGGAGCGCCAGCAGACGGCCGCTGCCGATGAGGCGGATGCGGCCGGGTTGAGGTCTGCGAAAGCGCCCGAGGCCAAGGAGCGCTGTCGGGTCGTGAAGCAATGGAAGGTGGGGGACACCGTGGTCAAGCATCGCGTGTGTGATGACCCGCCAAAGCCGGCGGCCCCCGCCCGGCAGGGGTAGGGCCGGGCATCGGCCAGCCGAGCATGGGCTCGGCGCTACAATGGGGCTGCCGTCTTCTGTAGAGCCGAGCCTGCGCTCGGCTGCTTTTTGCATCGGCCAGCCGAGCATGGGCTCGGCTCTACAATGGGGCTGCCGTCTTCTGTAGAGCCGAGCCTGCGCTCGGCTGTTTTTTGCACCGGCCAGCCGAGCATGGGCTCGGCGCTACATCAGGCCGCCTCGGCGCGCAGCGCCGCCTGCACCGCCGGGCGCGCATTGATCCGGCGGACGTAGGCCTCCAGTGCCGGCCATGCCGCAAGGTCGATGGCAAAGATGCGGCACCAGCCGAGCACGGTGAACAGATAGGCGTCGACCACGCTGAAGGCGGCGCCCATCAGGTAGTCCTGTGCCGCCAGCGTCTCTTGCAGCAGGTCGAAGCGCTTGAACAGTTTCTGCCGGAAGAAGGCCTTGGCCTCGTCCGGCAGCGCCGCATTGAACAGCGGCGCCGAGCCGGCGTGGATCTCGCTGGTCACGAAGTTCAGCCATTCCTGCAGCCGCACGCGCTGCCAGCTTGCAGGTGGCGGCGCCAGGCCGCTGTCCGGCCGCAGATCGGCCAGGTACTGGACGATGGCCGGGCCTTCGCCGAGCACCTGCCCGTCATCCAGTTCAAGTGCCGCGACATAGCCCGTGCGGCTGATGGTGCGGAAATCGCGGCCATCGCTGGTGCGCTTGGTCGCGTTGTCGACCTTCACCAGTTCGAAGGGAAGGCCGAGTTCGCGCAGCACGATATGGGGCGAGAGCGAGCAGGTCCAGGGTGCGTAGTACAGCTTCAAGGGGAGCCTCCGGTGGCAGGGAAATGGCAGGAGCCTGCCGATCCAGGGCAGTCTGCCCAGCGCGAGCGCGGTGGTAAAATTAATGTTCGACTCCATTGCCATAAGTTGAGCTACTGCATCACATGATGAATCTCGCGCATTGGCGGTTGCTGGTGGCCGTGGCCGACGAGGGCACGATCTCGCGCGCGGCTGACCGCGTCGGCATCACCCAGTCCGGCGCCAGCCAGGCCATCGGCCAGCTGGAGGCCGCACTCGGCTTTCCGGTGTTCGTCCGCGAGCGCCGCCAGGTGGACGTCACGGCGCTGGGCCAGCAGGTGATCGATCACGCGCGGCGCATGCTGGACGGCCTGCAGGCCATCCGCGCGCTGGCTGATGACAGCCAGGGGCTGAGCGGTGCGCGCATCCGCCTGGCAACGTTCCCCTCGATCGTTTCGACCGTGCTGCCGGCACTGCTGCGCGACTTCCAGCGCCGCCACCCGGGCATCGAAGTGGTGGTGGTGGAGGGCACCGACGAGGAGGTCGAACAGTGGCTGGCTTCGGGTGCGGTCGAGGTGGGCGTGGTGCTGAATCCTGCACCCGCGCGATTGCCGCTGGCCCTGGGGAGCGATGCGTGGGTGGCGGTGCTCGCGCAGGCACATCCCTTGGGGCGGCGCGCCACCGAGCGCGGAATCGCGCTGGATGAACTGGCTGCCGAGCCCTTCATCCTCGCCACAGGCGGGTGCACCGTGAATGGCCGGCGGCTGATGGAGGACGCAGGCCTGCAACTGGCCGACGTGCGGATCACGGTGCGCGACTGGGCCAGCGCCTGCGTGCTGGTGCGCGAGGGACTGGGCGTTTCGCTGGTGCCCGAATCGACCCTGCCGTTGGATCGTCAGGGGCTGCGGGTGCTGCCCATCACCCCGGGCATCCGCCGCGTGTTCGGCCTGGTCTGTTCCCCGGCGGCGCCCGCATCGCGGGCAACGCAGGTCTTCATGCAGGTACTGGGCGCGGCGGCTGCCGCCAGTGAGTCCGGGTCAGCGTGAACCCGCTGCCGGCGGTGCAGGGACGACCTGCTGCTGGCCATCGCTGTACATCATCATGATTTTCTCGCCGCGGTAGGGCAGCACGACCACCGGCCGCCACGGATCGTCCTTGGGCGAGGTGGCCTTGGCCGTGACAGTACAGCCGCTGTCCTTGACGCCGCAGCGGCGGATGGCGATCTGCAGGGTGCCGTCGGTGGAGCGGTAATCGACGCCAGGTGAGTGGAACAGGGTTTCGCCCGGCATGCTGTAGCGGATCCGGATCTGGTTGGCGCCGAGCGGGCTCACTTCAACCGGCTGTACCGAGGCCCTGCGGTAGTCGCCTTCCAGCGGTTCGGCTGCGCAGGCCAGCAGCGGAGCAAGGGTTGCCATCAACATCACTGCAGCGGCGCGCGACGTGCGGGCGAGGGGAGTCGAGCGCATGGACTTTCCTTCCTTGGTCAGATGCCCCCGATCATTGAACCGCAGCATTGCAGGGTCAAGACACGCGGCGCTGTTGCAGGCAACAAAAAACCCCGCCGAAGCGGGGTTTTTCGTCTGCAGGTACGTGCCGACCAACGGTCGGCACCTACCATGATGCAGATCAGTTCGCCTTGTGGATGGCGCGCTTGCTGACCGCCATCGCCGCGTCGTGGATCACTTCCGACAGCGACGGGTGGGCGTGGCAGATGCGGGCCAGGTCATCGGCCGAACCGCTGAACTCCATGGTCAGCACGCCTTCGTGCACCAGCTCGGAGACGTTGGCGCCGACCAGGTGCATGCCGAGGATGCGATCGGTTTCGGCATGGGCCAGGATCTTCACGAAACCTGCCGGCTCGATCATCGCCACGGCACGACCGTTGGCGGCGAACGGGAAGCTGCCGGCCTTGTACGGAATGCCTTCGGCCTTCAGCTGCGCTTCGGTCTTGCCGACCCAGGCCAGTTCCGGCTCGGTGTAGATGACCCACGGAATGGTGTCGAAGTTGACGTGGCCCGGCAGGCCGGCGATCAGCTCAGCCACCGCGATGCCTTCCTCGAAGCCCTTGTGCGCCAGCATCGGGCCGCGCACGCAGTCACCCACTGCCCAGACGCCATTGACGCCGGTGTGGCAGTGCGCGTCGACTTCGATCTGGCCACGCTCGTTGACCTTCACGCCGGTGCCTTCGGCCAGCAGGCCCTTGGTGGCGGCGCGACGGCCGACGGCCACCAGCAGCTTGTCCACGGTCAGGGTCTTTTCGCCTTCGCTGTCGGTGTAGGTGACAACGACTTCCTTCTTCTTGCCCTTGCCGGTGATCTCGGTCTTGGAGACCTTGGCACCGAGGCGGATGTCCAGGCCCTGCTTCTTGAATTCCTTGGCAGCGGTCTTGGCCACTTCGGCGTCGGCCACGGCCAGGAACTCCGGCAGTGCTTCCAGGATGGTGACTTCAGCGCCCAGGCGCTTCCACACGCTGCCCAGTTCCAGGCCGATGACGCCGGCGCCGATCACGGCCAGGCGGTTCGGCACTTCGGTGAAGTCCAGGCCGCCGACGTTGTCGACGATGGTGTCGCCGTCGAACTTGGCGAACGGCAGTTCGATCGAATCCGAACCGGCGGCGATGATGACGTTGGTGCCCTTCAGTTCGACTTCCGAACCGTCGTGCTGCTTCACCTTGACCACGTTGCCCGGCTGCAGTTCACCGAAACCGTAGTAGGTGGCGACCTTGTTGGCCTTGAACAGCATGGCGATGCCGCCAGTGAACTGCTTGACGATCTTGTCCTTGCGGCCAACCATCGCTTCGACGTCGATCTTGGCATCCTTGAAGCTGATGCCGTGGTCGCCAAAGATGTGGCCCATGTTCCAGAACTGGCGCGAGGAATCCAGCAGCGCCTTGGACGGGATGCAGCCCACGCGCAGGCAGGTGCCGCCCAGTGCCGGCTTGCCGTCCTTGCCCAGCGCTGCGTCGATGCAGGCGGTCTTCAGGCCCAGCTGTGCCGCGCGGATGGCAGCGTGGTAACCGGCCGGGCCTGCACCGATGACGACGACGTCGAATTGTTCAGCCATTGAATTATTCCTTGATGCATTACCAGAACCCCTCCGCGCGGGCGCGGAGGGGCGGGAGGTCTCTTACAGGCCGAACAGCATGCGGCCCGGGTTTTCCAGCTGGTTCTTGATGTCCACCAGGAACTGCACCGAGTCCTTGCCATCGATGATGCGATGGTCGTAGGACAGGGCCAGGTACATCATCGGCGCGATCACGACCTGGCCGTTCTGGGCGATCGGACGCTCCTTGATGGCGTGCATGCCCAGGATGGCGCTCTGCGGCGGGTTGATGATCGGGGTCGACAGCAGCGAACCGAAGGTGCCGCCGTTGGTCACGGTGAAGGTGCCGCCCTGCAGTTCGTCCAGGCCCAGCTTGCCGTCACGCGCCTTCTTGGCGTAGTCGGCAATGGTCTTTTCGATGTCGGCGAACGACATGCGCTCGACGTTGCGCAGGACCGGGGTGACCAGGCCCTTCTCGGTGGACACGGCGATCGAGATGTCCGAGTAGCCGTGGTAGATGATGTCGTCGCCGTCGATCGAGGCGTTGACCAGCGGGAAGCGCTGCAGGGCGTTGGCAGCGGCCTTCACGAAGAAGCTCATGAAGCCCAGCTTGATGCCGTGTGCCTTGACGAACTCGTCCTGCAGGTCCTTGCGCGCGGCCGACACCTTGGACAGGTCGACTTCGTTGAAGGTGGTCAGCATGGCGGTGGAGTTCTTCGACTCCATCAGGCGCTCGGCGATGCGCTTGCGGATGCGGGTCATCGGCACGCGTTCTTCCGGACGTGCGCCACCGGCCTTGCCGGCGCCGCCGTTGCGGGCGAAGTTGACGATGTCTTCCTTGGTCACGGCGCCGCGACGGCCGGTGCCGTCGACGTCAGCCGGGTTCACGCCTTCGGTGATGGCGGTGAAGCGGGCACCCGGCGGCAGGGTGTCGGCAGCCGACTTGGCAGCCGGGGCCGGAGCGGCCGCAGCGGCCGGGGCAGCGGCTGCAGCCGGAGCGGCTTCAGCGGCCGGAGCCGGGGCAGCAGCCACGGCGCCTTCTTCGATGATCGCCACGACCTGGCTGGAGGTCACGGTGTCGCCTTCCTTGAACTTGATCTCCTTGATCACGCCATCGACCGGCGACGGCACTTCCAGGACGACCTTGTCGGTTTCCAGGTCAAGCAGGTTTTCGTCGCGCTTGACGGCGTCGCCCACCTTCTTGTGCCAGGTGGCGATGGTGCCGTCGGCGACGGATTCGGGCAGTACCGGGGCTTTGACTTCGGTGGCCATTGCGGGAGCTTCCTGGTTTGTCTTCTAAATAGGGGGAGGGTTATTCAGCGAACGTGTCGTTGAACGGGTTGACCAGTGCGTCGGCGACCAGCTGCTGCTGTTCGCGGACGTGGTCAGCCATGTGACCGGCAGCCGGCGAAGCCGAACGTGCGCGACCGGCGTAGTGCAGGCTCTGGCCATCGGCCAGGCAGAACTGCAGGTGGTGGCGGATCTGGTACCACGCACCCTGGTTCTGCGGTTCTTCCTGCGTCCACACCACGTCGGTGGCCTTGCCGTACTTCTTCAGTTCGGCGGCCAGCAGCGCACGCGGGAACGGGTACAGCTGTTCCACGCGGATGATCGCCACGTCGTCCTGGCCACGCTTGGTCTGGTCTTCCAGCAGGTCGTAGTAGACCTTGCCCGAGCACAGCACCACGCGCTTGACCTTCTTGGCATCGGCATTGGCATCGCCGATCAGGTGCTGGAACTCGCCGTTGGCCAGCTCGTCCAGGGTCGACACGGCCAGCTTGTGGCGCAGCAGCGACTTGGGCGACATCACCACCAGCGGCTTGCGGGTGGTCAGGTGCAGCTGGCGGCGCAGCATGTGGAAGGCCTGTGCCGGGGTGGACGGAACCACGACCAGCATGTTTTCCAGCGCGCACAGCTGCAGGAAGCGCTCCAGGCGCGCCGAGCTGTGTTCCGGGCCTTGGCCTTCATAACCGTGCGGCAGCAGCAGGGTCAGGCCGGAAATACGGCCCCACTTGGCTTCGCCGGCGGCGATGAACTGGTCGATCACCACCTGGGCGCCGTTGGCGAAGTCGCCGAACTGGCCTTCCCAGATGCACAGGGTGTTGGGATCGGTGGTCGAGAAACCGTACTCGTAGGCCATCACCGCTTCTTCGCTCAGCAGCGAATCGATGATGCTGGCCTTTTCCGGCGAATCCACCAGCTGCCGCAGCGGCAGGTAGTAGTTGTCGGTCTTCTGGTCGTGCAGGATCGCGTGGCGGTGGGTGAAGGTGCCGCGGCCGACGTCCTGGCCGACCAGGCGCAGGGCATTGCCCTCGTCCAGCAGGGTGGCGTAGGCCAGGTTCTCGGCAAAGCCCCAGTCGCCCGGGATTTCGCCGGCGGCCATCTTGCGGCGGTCGTCGTAGACCTTCGACACGCGCGAGTGCAGCTGCACTTCTTCCGGCACGGTGTTGATCAGCTTGGCCAGCTCGACCAGCTTGTCCTTGTCCACCTTGGTGGAGATCTCATCGGACAGCTTGCCTTCCAGCAGCTTCGGCCAATCGACGAACAGCGGGCTGGTCGGCGGGGTCTTCTCGACCTTGGCCAGTTCGGTGGTCACTTCGCCACCGTCCAGCTTGTCGCGGTACGCATCGACCATCGCCTTGCCGGCGCCGGCGGCGATCACGCCTGCCTTTTCCAGCTGCTCGGCGTACAGCTCACGGGTGGTCGGGTGCTTGCGGATCACCTGGTACATCAGCGGCTGGGTGATCGCCGGTTCGTCGGCCTCGTTGTGGCCCCAACGGCGGTAGCACATCAGGTCGATGACCACGTCCTTGGCGAACTTCTGGCGGAACTCGAAGGCCAGCTGCGCGGCGAACACGACCGCTTCCGGATCATCGCCGTTCACGTGCAGCACCGGTGCGGCGATCATCTTCGCCACGTCGGTGGCATAGCGCGTGGAGCGCGTATCCAGCGGGTTGGAGGTGGTGAAGCCGACCTGGTTGTTGACCACGATGTGCACGGTGCCGCCGACGGCGAAGCCGCGGGCCTGCGACATCTGGAACAGCTCCATGACCACGCCCTGGCCGGAGAAGGCCGCGTCGCCGTGGATGAGGATCGGCATGACCTGCTTGCGGGCGGTGTCCTTGCGGCGCTCCTGGCGCGAACGCACGGAACCGGCAACCACCGGGTCGGCGATTTCCAGGTGCGACGGGTTGAACGCCAGCGCCAGGTGCACCGGGCCACCGTCGGTGGCCACGTCGGCCGAGAAGCCCATGTGGTACTTCACGTCGCCGGCCGAGGCGTGCTCGTCGTGCTCGAACTTGCCTTCGAACTCGTCGAACAGCTTGCGCGGGTTCTTGCCGAGGGTGTTGACCAGCACGTTCAGGCGGCCGCGGTGGGCCATGCCGACGACCACGTCCTTGACGCCATCCTTGCCGGCGCTGCGGATGATGGTGTCCATCATCGGGATCAGCGAATCGCCGCCTTCCAGCGAGAAGCGCTTCTGGCCGACGTACTTGGTGTGCAGGTAGCGCTCGAGGCCTTCGGCGGCGGTCAGGCGCTCCAGCGTGCGGCGCTGGGTGTCAGCGTCCAGCTGGTAGTTGCCACCGGCCAGTTCCAGCTTCTTGTAGATCCACTGGCGCTGCTCGACTTCGGCGATGTGCATGAACTCTGCACCGATCGAGCCGGTGTAGGTCGCCTTCAGGCGTGCCAGCAGGTCACGCAGCTTCATGCGCGGCTGGCCGCCGACGCCGCCGGTGCTGAACTCGCTGTTGAGATCGCCGTCGGACAGGCTGTGGAACGGCAGGCCCAGGTCCGGGGTGTTGACCGGCGTGGTCAGGCCCAGCGGGTCCAGGCGCGCGTCGAGGTGGCCGCGCGAGCGGTAGGCAGTGATCAGACGACCGACATTGCGCTCACGCTCGTCGCCTGCACCCGTGCCGGTGCCGGCCTTCAGCGCATCCTTGGCCGCGTCCGCGATGTGGGAGATGACGGCCGAGTGCGGAATGTCGCCTGCTTCACGGCCCTTGAAGCCGTCGAAGTAGGTTTTCCATTTGGGATCGACACTATCCGGGGAGACCAGGTACTGCTCGTACAGGTCCTCGACATAGGAGGCGTTGCCGCCGGCGAGTTGCGAAGATTGCGCAAACTGCTTCAGTTGATTGTCCACGATGGAGGGTGCTGATTCGCTTTGTGGGGTATGGCTTCAGAAGGACCCTGCAGGAAAATGAATAGCCCTGCACGGGCGCGTTCAAACGGCCAAATTGTACCCCCATCCGGACACGAAGGGGCACCGCCAACGGCATTGCGCGTCCCCCGGTGTCGCTCCCAGACAGGTTTGTCCGGGACAGCGCGCTCAGATGCCGAGCGCGCGCAGTTCGCTGCAATCGCGCGAACGGTCCCAGACGCGCTGCAATTGCTGCTCGAACGGCTGCGAACGTGCCGGCAGCGCGATCCCGGCTTCGCCGTCCAGCCGATGGCCGATAAGACGAAAGTAGAAGTCGCCCGCGTCATTGACCAGGCAGGCCGAGGCCAGCGCACGGTCGATCGGATCGCTGACCTCGCGGAACTGGATCACACTGGGCAGGCGCTGGGCCAGGGCCAGCAGCGGGGAACCGGCAGCAGCAATCGCGGCCGCGTCGTGCACGATCACCCGCAATTGCTTGTCGTGGCGGGCGGTGACGAAGCGGCGCAGGGCCGCCTGCACCGGCGCTGCATCGAGCAGGCCGGGGTCGAGCTGGCGGCTGTGCAGCCACAGCTGGCGCCGCGCCCGGTGGATGATGGCGGTGGTGATGGCCACGGCCTCGGCGCGGCTGTCGATGGCGCTGGCCACGCCCAGCCGGCGGCGCATCTGCTGGTGGCCGATGCCGGCCTCCTCGAACACCTCGCCTTCGGGCAGGAAGCCCTGGCGGGCGTAGAAATCACGGGCCGGCAGCTGCGCGTGCAGGTGCACTTCGGCCAGGCCGAGCGTGCGCCCGGCCTCGACCAGTGCATCCAGCAGGGCCTCGCCGACCCCCTGGTTACGGTGGCTGGCCAGCACCGCCATGCGGCCGATGCGGCCATCGGGGGTGAGCCGGCCGGTGCCGACCGGCTGGCCATCGGCGTCCAGGGCCAGCGCGTGGGCGCTGACCGGGTCCAGCGCATCACGCTCAAGCTCGGCCGCGATGCCCTGTTCCTGCACGAACACCCGCTGCCGCACGCCGTGGATGGCGGCGTGGGCGTCGGCGTGGTTGACCTGCTGGACCCGGATGGTGGCCATGGCTCAGGCGCGGCCGTCGTTGCTGTCGTCTTCGTCGTGGTCTTCGAAGTTGACGATGACCTCGATGCCGTCGTCGTGCACGTTCACGGTGTGCACGTCGTCGGAGACCACCTCGTCGTCGAGCTCGGCCACCTGGTCGTGGCCTTCGACCACTTCGCCCAGCACTGCGGCGTCTTCGTCCTCGTCCTCGGCGTCATACACCTCGTTCGGGTCGATCAGCTGGAACACGCCGCCGACCAGCAGCTGCTGCAGCACCGCGCGGCCCTTGTGGGACAGACCACGGTAGGCCGCCGCGTCCAGCTGCTCGGCGCCGGCCAGGCGCTGTGCGTCCTTCACCGGCAGGGCGAAATCCTGGCCGCTGACATACAGGCTGGCGCCGCGCTTGGCCCGGCGCCAGGCCAGGCGTGCCCACGGGTGGCGCTGCAGCAGCAGGCCCGAAGCCAGCGCCTGCACCACTTCTTCCGGTGCCGGTGCCGCCTGATGGGCCATCACTTCGCCCGCGGCGCGGTAGGTGGTGATGAAGCGGCCGAACCAGTCGCCCAGCTTGTCCGGGTCGTTCATGCGGATGGCGTTGAGCGCGGTGATCACCCGTGCCATCGCCACCGTATCGATTTCGTTCGGATCGGCCGGGACCTTCAGGTCGGGATCCTGGTAACGGATGTTCTCGTCGGCATCGGCGATGAGCGTGTCCAGGTAGTCGCTGATCAGCTCGGCCGAGGCCGGCGCACGCATGCCGAAGGAGAAGGTCAGGCAGGGGTCTTCGGCCACGCCGTGGTGCGGCACGTTCGGCGGCAGGTACAGCATGTCGCCCGGCGCCAGCACCCAGTCGTGGGTCGGCTTGAACACCTGCAGCAGCTTCAGTTCCACGTCCGGGCGGAAGCCCAGCGGGGGCCGCTTGCCCTTGATCGATTCGCTGGCGTCGATCTGCCAGCGGCGGTGGCCGTGGGCCTGCAGCAGGAACACGTCGTACTGGTCGACGTGGGCGCCGACCGAGCCACCGGTGGCGGCGAAGCTGATCATCACGTCATCCATGCGCCAGCGCGGCAGGAAGCTGAAGTGCTCGATCAGGGCGCGCACGTCCGGGTCCCACTTGTCGACGTCCTGCACGAGCAGGGTCCAGTCGCGGTCGGGCAGGGCGGGGAACACCTCTTCCTGGAACGGGCCGCTGCGCACGCGCCAGCCGTCCTGGGCCTTGTCGTGCTGGATCAGGCGCGCCAGCACGCCTTCCTCGCAGGCCAGCCCGGCCAGGTCTTCCGGCTGCACCGGGGTCTGGAAGTCGGGGAAGGCATTGCGGATCAGCAGCGGGCGCTTCTGCCAGAAGTCGCGCAGGAACGTGGCCGGGGCCATGCCCAGCGGCTTGCCGGGGCGGGCGGTGACTTCGATGAGGGGAGCGGTGGACTTGCGGGCGGCCATGGGGGATTCCTTGCAGCGGAAAGCGGGAGGGGCGGCGTGGCGGGCCGCCTGAGATCTCCATTGTCCGCCGTTCGTGGGGATTGCGCACGTGCGCGGGTTTGTCGCGGGGGTTCCGGCCAACGGCGGAGCCCCTCGTGGCGACCTCTTGGTAGGGTCGACTGTTAGTCGACCGGCTTCATGGGCT
>NZ_JACVTT010000080.1:0-22012 GCF_016624665.1 Stenotrophomonas sp. S39
CCCCCCCGCGCCCCCCCGCCGCGCCGCCCCCCGCCCCCCCCCCCCCCCCCCCCCCCCCCCCCCCCCCGGCTCTACCGGAATATGAGTGCGATCAGGGTGGCCAGGGAAGGGCCAGACGACGCCGGCAGGGCGGGGGACCTGCCGGCGTCGTTGTATCCGGGTGCCGCCCGCACGCGGCAACTGCCCTCATGAATGCGGGTTGCCCGCCTGTTCGGGCCCGATCGTGGTGTCTTCATGAAAAATGAGAAGACGCGCACAGTTTGATTCACTGCTATGCTCCGCTCCTCACCAGGGGACGCTGGCGGCGGGGAATGACCGGCAGGGGCGCGGCCGAGATGATCGACATGACAACCGGTATCGCCCAGGTGGCGATGGCCGAGATCGTGCACGCCGTTTTGTCAGGCGAGGAAGTGGCCCTGTTTGCGCGCTTCGCGCGCCCGCTGAAAGTCGAGGCCGGGCAGTGGCTGTTCCATCGCGGCGATCGTGGCGAACGCATGTTCGTCATCGTGGAAGGCCGGATCGAACTGGATTTCGGTGAGGACCTGGTGGTCAAGACTCTGGGGCGGCACGAGTTCTTCGGTGAACTCGGCCTGCTGGTGGGCGACCACCTGCGCAGTGCCGGTGCCCGCGCGATCGAAGACTGCCAGCTACTGGAACTGGGCCCGGCTGATTTCCATTGCCTGGTTGAATCCGATCCGGGTCTGGTGGCGTATTTCCTGCGCCGCACGATCATGCGCATGCTGTCCAACGAACAGGTGCTGATCAGCCAGCTGCGCCGGCGCAACCACGACCTGGAAACCGCGCTGGACAACTTGTACATCACCACCCACCAGCTCACCCACACGCGCGAGCTGGTGCGTACCGATGAACTGACCGGCCTGCACAACCGCCGCGGCCTGACCCTGTACCTGCAGGAATGCCGCAGCCAGCCGCAGGGCGCACCGCAGGCGCTGCTGCTGATCGACTGCGACCGCTTCAAGCAGGTGAACGACCGCCACGGCCACCAGGCCGGTGACCGCGTGCTGCAGAGCATGGGCAACATCCTGCGTTCGATGGCCGGCGAGCACGACCTGGCGTGCCGGCTGGGCGGCGATGAGTTCTGCCTGATCCTGCGCCACGCCGACCGCCAAGCAGCCCAGCACGCGGCCGAGTTCATCCTGAGCGCGGTGCATGGCCTGATGGAACGCAGCCACGGCACTCCGCATATCACCCCGACCAGCATCGGCGTCAGCCTGCTGGCGGCCGATGCGGACTGGAGTGAGTGGTATGCGGGCGCCGACCGCGCGCTGTACCGGGCCAAGCGTGCCGGCGGCAACGGTCTGCATTGGGCCGACAACACGGACGAACGGTGAGCGGAGACCTTGGCGATGAATGGCGACACCGGAACGTCGATCCCTCATAACGCACAGCTGCGGGCGCTGTTGTTCACCGACCTGTGCGATTCGCTGCAGCTGGTGGAGCGTATCGGTGATGTCGCCGCAGCCGAATTCTTCCAGCAGCACGACCGCCTGGTGCTGGCGCTGCAGCAGCAGTGGAACGGGCAGTTGATCGATCGGTCCGATGGCCTGTTCGTTCTGTTCGAACGTCCCGTCGATGGCATCGGTTTTGCCATTTCCTACCAGAACGCGGTCGACGCGATGGGCCAAGAGCGTGGCATCGTGCTGCGCGCGCGCGCTGGCCTGCACGTGGGTGACGTGCTGTTCTGGGAAAACAGTGCCGAGGCCGTTGCCCATGGCGCAAAGCCGGTGGAGGTTGAGGGCCTGGCCAAGCCGATGGCCGCGCGCTTGATGCAGCTGGCGTGGCCGGGGCAGGTTCTGCTGTCCTCGGTGGCCGAGCAGATGGCGCGGCGTGCCAGCAGCGAGCTGCCCTGGTCGGCCGACGAACTGCGCTGGAAGGACCATGGGCTGTGGCGCTTCAAGGGCATCGGCGAGCGCCAGCAGGTGTTTGAAGTCGGCATCCGTGGCCGCGCGCCGCTGCGCCGGCCACGTTCGGGTGGTAAGGCGTGGCGCGATCTGCCCCTGTGGCGCCGCCCTGCCGCGCTGTTCACCGAGGCTGCGCTGGCGGCGGTGCTGGTGGTGGTGATGTGGACCCTGCTGCGACCGGCACCGGCGATCGCGTTCGCCGAGCGCGACTGGGTGATCCTGGCGGCGGTGAGCAACAGCACGGCCTACCCGCAACTGGATTCCAGCCTGGAACAGGCGCTCTACATCAGCCTGGGGCAGTCGCGCTTCGTCAACATCCTCAGCGAACTGAAGGTGCGTGACACTCTGCAGTTGATGCAGCGCCCAGCCAATGCCCGGCTGGACCGTGCTCTGGCGATCGAGGTTGCGCTGCGCGATGGTGCGCGCGCGGTGCTGATGCCCACCGTGCTGGAGCTCAACGGAAAAGTGCGGGTGGGCGTGGAGGTGGTGGACCCACGCAGCGGGCAGACGGTCTACACGCATTTTGCTGATGGCAATGGCCTGGATTCGATCCTGGCTTCCACTGACACCGTGGTGAAGGCACTGCGCAGCGATCTCGGTGAAGCGCTGCACGATGTCAGCCGTGAGCAGAAACCACTGCCAACGGTGGCTACCGCCAATCTTGACGCGTTGCACGCCTACGCCAAGGGCAGCGACGCACTGGCGCAGGAGCGTTTTGACGAGGCGCTGCTGTTCTTCCAGCAGGCCACGCGCCTGGATCCCCAGTTCACCTTTGCGTACATCGGGCAGATGCGATTGCAGTACGCCATGGGAAATGTCTCGGCGGCCGGCGAACTGTATCGCCAGGCAGTGTCGGGGCGCACGCGGTTGAGCGCGCGCGACCAGCTGTACCTGGACGCTTGGGGTGCGGACTTCAGCGGCGCCTCTCCGCAGCGCAGCGCAGAGAAGTGGCGGATGCTGACCCAGCTGTATCCGGATGATCCGGCCGGCTGGATGAACCACGCGATGGCCCTGTTCGCCTATGGCGACTATGACGGTGCGCTGGCCGACATGACGCCGCTGCTGGAACGCCATCAGCCACAGCGCGCGCTGGTTCTGTCCTTCGTCGGTCGCACCCAGCTTGCGCGTGGCGAGGTCAAGGCTGCTGTCGCTGCGTTCAAGGGTGCAGGCGCGCTGCCGAACTGGCAGGGCGACATGCTCGAGGTGGTCGCGTTGGTGCTGGATGGCGAAGCGCAGAAAGCACGCGAGCGCAGCGAGGCCATCACTTCGCGCGGGCTCGGTGCGCGCATGGAGTACAGCGGGCTTCTCGCTATGCAGGGCCGTGCGAAAGATGCTGCCGCTGAGATGAAACAGGCTGCAGCCCAGTGTGCAAGCGTGCCGGAGCTATGCGACATTCTGGCACTGCAGTCGGTGGCATGGACGGCACAGGCCGGCGGTGGTGTGTCCCGGCAGCAGTACGCCAGGTTGCTGGACCGAACGCTGGCGGCCGTGGCAGAGGGGGTTGGCGCTGCGCCGCGTCATCGCGCGTTCGTTGCGATGTCTGTGGCCTACCACCTGCAGCGCGCGGGGTTCGATGCCGAGCTGCGCTCCCGTCGGCCAGCGCTGGAAGCATTGGCTGAACGCAGCAACGACCCGCGGCTGCGGGAACTATGGGTGATGATGCATGCGCGCGGCGAGCTGGATGCGGGGAGATCAGAGGTCGCGTCCTCATTGCTGAAGACGCTGGACAAGGGAACGCTGTATCAGTGGCACGTACTGCAGATGGATGTCGACCGCGCCCTTGGCGATGAGCTGGCAGTGCAGCGAACGCAGCACTGGTTGAGGCAGCGCACAGGCTTGGCCTTCGCTGAAGACGCCGGGGCCCTGGTATTGCTGCCATTGAATGTGGCCGACGCGCGTCGGCTGTCTGATGCGGCCAGCCCGCACCAGGCGGGAATGCCCTGAGGCAGGATCAGTCCTGCAGCCCCTTCAGCCCGCTTTCGAACATGAAGGGCACCTTGAACGGCCCCGTCGCCGCCAGCCGCTCGGTCATCAGCGCTGCGGCCTGAGCGAATTCTTCCTTGTCGCCCAGCGAGGCCAGCGGCGTTTGGCAGCCGTCCACGCAGTCGGCATCTGCGCCAAGCGCAATCAGTGCCTTTGCCGGATCTACGGCGAATGCGCTGCGGAAGGCATCATCGCTGGAGAGCTTCTCCAGCAGGGACTGAACGATTTCGGGGGAAAGGACGGAACGGGGCATGGATGGCTATCGCAGGTTGGGGAAAGAACAGGTATCGGCTGGGCGTGCGCAGAATTGATAGGGCGTCTCCCATGCCGCGCTATGATCGTGGGCTCCCCGAGTACCTGGACGCGCATCGAATGAACTTCCGTCGCTGCAGGACGATGATCGTCGAGCCGCTGGAGAAGCCGCATTTCGACCTGGATGGTTTGCTTTCGGGCGGCAGTGGCGTCAGCTTCGAACAATCATTGCAGGTCGTGGCCGCGCACTTGCCGGCACCGTGTGCTGTCGATGTCGCCAGCTGCCTGTGGCTGCTTCAATGCAGCGCGGAGCAGTGGCAGCCGTTGCCTTTGGAGCCGGACGCACGACAACGCGTGCTGGCATTGCTGGAGCAGGGGCTGCTGGTCAGCGACGATCCGGCCTATGCCACCGCAGCCGCGGCCGAACAGCAGGTACGCGACAGCCAGTGGTGGCCATTGTCGGCGCTGCATTACCAGCACTCACGCTGGGACGGCGTGGACAGTGTCGGCGACATGGAGCGCAGCCAGCTGACGACTGCGCAGGATCTGGTAAGCAACTTCGGCCCGCCGCCCGCCGAAGCGCCGATCCGCCGGCCCGGCGCACAGCCGTTGCCACGCTGTGACGACGACCCGACGCAGGCCCAGCTGCAGGCGCGTGCGACCTGCCGCAACTTCGACGGTACGCGTGCCTTGCCGTTGCCGATGCTGGCACGGCTGCTGCAGCAGGTGCTGATGGCGCAGGCGCACGTGGAAACCGAACCCGGTGTGCGCTTCCTGAAAAAGAACATCCCGTCGGCCGGCAGTCTCCATCCACTGGAAGCGTATGTGGTGGCGCGCAATGTGGAAAGGGTGCCGCCGGGCCTCTATCACTACCACGCCACCGAGCACGAACTGGGTCCAATTGCATCGACGCCCAATGACCTGGATAGCTTCTGCCACTGCCTGCTGGCCGGTCAGCACTGGTTCGCCAGCGCACCGGTGCTGCTGATCCTGACCTGCCGCTTCGAGCGCACGTTCTGGAAGTATCGCAGCCATGCCAAGGCCTATCGGGCGGTCACTCTGGATGCCGGCCATGTGTCGCAGGCCATTTATAGCGCGGCGACGGCGCAGGGGCTGGGCGCGTTCGTCACTGCCGCGATCAATGAGGCTGAGGCCGAGCGCGCGCTGGGCCTGCAGCCGATGGCTGAAGGCGCCTTGGCAGTCTGTGGCGTCGGCTGGCGTGCCACCGAGCGGGTCACGGCGGAGCTGGATCCGCTGGGCCGGGTGTGGCCGGTCACGCGCTGATCTGCAACGCGTGACCCTTCACGGGATCACCCCGCCTCGAAATCCACCAGCACCGCACCGTCGCCCACCTGGTCGCCGGCCTTGGCGCGATAACCCTTAACCGTGCCATCGGCCGGCGCCTGCAGGGTGTGCTCCATCTTCATCGCTTCCAGCACCACCAGCGGCGTGCCGCGCTTCACCTGCGTACCGGCCTCGACCAGGGTGGCCACGATCCTGCCCGGCATCGGTGCCAGCAGGCTGCCGGCATCGGCGGTGGCGTTGTCTGATTCACCGACCGGGTCGTGCAGGGTGAAGCGGTGCTGGCCATTGGCGCCGAAGAGGAACACCTGGTCGCCTTCGCGCAGCAGCTGCAGCTGCCAGCGGCGGCCATCCAGCTGCACGCTCAGGCGGTCGCCGTCGGCGCTGCCAAGCACCGTGGCCGGTGCAGCATCATCGCGCTGCACACGCCAGCCCTCGGCCTGCGCCCACACCTTCAGCGTGTGCGTGCGCTCACCCTGCTGCAGCGGCAGCACACGCGGTGCCGAAGCACCCAAGCGCCAACCGTCCTGCACCTGCCACGGCGAATGCGGATCGCGCGCATCGCTGCCCGCACGCGCGGTGCTGGCCACGGCGGCGATGGCCGCCAGCTGCCACAGCGCGTCGTCGCTGTCGCCCACGGCGTTCAGCGCGGCCTGTTCGCGTTCGATCAGCGCGGTGTCCAGCTTCGCGTTGGCGAACGAATCGGTGTTGACCAGGCGACGCAGGAAACCGGCGTTGGTGGTCACGCCCACCACCTGGCAGTCGGCCAGGGCCTGGCTCATGCGGCGCAGCGCGGCCTCGCGGTCCACGTCCCAGACGATCAGCTTGGCAATCATCGGGTCGTAGTACGGGGTGATGCTGTCGCCTTCTTCCACGCCGGTATCCACGCGCACGTTCGCCGAGGGCGTCGGCAGGCGCAGGCGGCGCAGGGTGCCGGTGGAGGGCAGGAAGCCGCGGTCGGCATCTTCGGCGTACAGGCGCGCTTCGATGGCGTGGCCGTGGATGGCCAGTTGTTCCTGGCGCAGCGGCATCGGCTGGCCAGCGGCAACGCGCAGCTGCCATTCCACCAGGTCGGTGCCGGTGATGTACTCGGTCACCGGATGCTCGACCTGCAGGCGGGTGTTCATTTCCATGAAATAGAAATCGCCGTCCGGGCCGGCGATGAACTCCACCGTGCCCGCACCGACGTAGCCCACCGCGCGCGCGGCATCGACCGCGGCCTTGCCCATCGCCGCACGACGCTCGGCGCTCATGCCCGGTGCCGGGGCTTCTTCCAGCACCTTCTGGTGGCGGCGCTGCACCGAGCAGTCGCGCTCGAACAGGTACACCGCATCCCCGTGGGAATCGCCGAACACCTGGATCTCGATGTGACGCGGGCGCTCGACGTACTTTTCCACCAGCACGTGGTCGTTGCCGAAGGCCGAGGCGGCCTCGCGCTGGCAGCTGGCCAGCGCATCGACGAAGTCCTCGCTGCGTTCGACCTTGCGCATGCCCTTGCCTCCGCCACCGGCGCTGGCCTTGATCAGCACCGGGTAGCCGATGGCATCGGCCTGCGCGCGCAGGAACGCGGGCTCCTGCTGGTCACCGTGGTAGCCCGGGGTCAGCGGCACGCCGGCCTTGGCCATCAGCGCCTTGGCCGCGCTCTTGTCGCCCATCGCGCGGATGGCGCTGGCCGGCGGGCCGATGAAGGTGATGCCGGCGGCGGCACAGGCATCGGCGAAATCGGCGTTCTCGGACAGGAAGCCGTAGCCGGGGTGGATGGCCTGCGCACCGCTCCGGCGCGCGGCGTCCAGCAGCACGTCGCCACGCAGGTAGCTTTCGCGCGCGGCGGCCGCACCGATGTGGATGGCCTCGTCAGCCAGGCGCACGTGGCGCGCGTTGCGGTCGGCATCGGAATACACCGCCACGGTGGCGATGCCCAGGCGACGGCAGGTGGCGATGACGCGGCAGGCGATCTCGCCACGGTTGGCGATGAGGATCTTGCTGAACATGGCAACGGGCTTCATGGGAGCTTGCTCGGTCATGGCACGGGTCACATGCGGAACACGCCGAAGCGCGTCTGCTGCGGGGCGGCGTTGAGGCTGGCCGACAGGGCCAGGGCGAGCACGCGACGGGTGTCGACCGGATCGATCACGCCGTCATCCCACAGGCGCGCGCTGGCGTAGTACGGGTGGCCCTGCTGTTCGAACTGATCGCGGATCGGCGCCTTGAAGGCATCTTCTTCCACGGCCGGCCACTGCCCGCCCTTGGCTTCGATGCCATCGCGCTTGACCGTGGCCAGCACGCTGGCCGCTTGCTCGCCGCCCATCACGCCGATGCGTGCATTCGGCCACATCCACAGGAAGTTGGGCGAGTAGGCGCGGCCGCACATGCCGTAGTTGCCGGCGCCGAACGAACCGCCGATGACCACGGTGAACTTGGGCACCTTGGCGCAGGCCACGGCCATCACCAGCTTGGCCCCGTCCTTGGCGATGCCGCCCTGTTCGTACTTGCGGCCGACCATGAAGCCGGTGATGTTCTGCAGGAACACCAGCGGGATGTTGCGCTGGGTGCACAGCTCGATGAAGTGCGCGCCCTTCAGCGCGGACTCGGAGAACAGGATGCCGTTGTTGGCGATGATGCCGATCGGGTAGCCGTTCAGATGCGCGAAGCCGGTGACCAGCGTGGCGCCATAGCGCGGCTTGAACTCATCGAAACGCGAGCCGTCGACCAGGCGTGCGATCACTTCGCGCACGTCGTAGGGCTTGCGCGTATCGGCCGGGATCACGCCGTACAGGTCGTGCGCCGGCAGCAGCGGTTCCTCGCTGGCCTGCACCGCCATCGCCGGTTCCGGCTTGCGCCAGTTCAGCTGGGCGATGATCGCGCGCACCCGCGCCAGTGCCTGCAGGTCGTTGTCGGCCATGTGGTCGGCCACGCCGGAAATGCGCGTGTGCACGTCGGCGCCGCCCAGTTCCTCGGCCGTCACCACTTCACCGGTGGCCGCCTTCACCAGCGGCGGGCCGCCGAGGAAGATCGTGCCCTGCTCGCGCACGATCACCGTCTCGTCGCTCATCGCCGGCACATAGGCGCCGCCGGCGGTGCAGCTGCCCATCACGCAGGCGATCTGCGGGACGCCCTGCGCGGACAGGTTGGCCTGGTTGTAGAAGATGCGGCCGAAATGATCGCGGTCGGGGAACACCTCGTCCTGCAGCGGCAGGAAGGCACCACCGGAATCGACCAGGTAGATGCAGGGCAGGTGGTTCTGCTCGGCGATCTCCTGCGCGCGCAGGTGCTTCTTCACCGTCATCGGGTAGTAGGTGCCGCCCTTGACCGTGGCATCGTTGGCCACGATCACGCATTCGACGCCGCTGACCCGGCCGATGCCGGCCACCACGCCCGCGGCGGGCACGGCGTCTTCATACATGCCGTGCGCGGCCAGCGGCGCGATTTCCAGGAAGGCGCTGCCGGGGTCGAGCAGGGCGTCGATGCGGTCGCGCACCAGCAGCTTGCCGCGTGCGGTGTGCTTGGCGCGCGCGGCCTCGTTGCCGCCCAGCGCGGTGCGCGCCAGCGTGGCGTGCAGGTCATCAACCACGGCCTGCATGGCGGCGCGGTTGCTTTCGAAGGTGTCGCTGCCCGGTTGCAGCTGGCTGTTGAGGACGGTCATCGCAGTGGCCTTACAGGGTGCGCTGGAACAGTTCGCGGCCGATCAGCATGCGGCGGATCTCCGAGGTGCCGGCGCCGATTTCATACAGCTTGGCGTCGCGCCACAGGCGGCCGGTCGGGTATTCGTTGATGTAGCCGTTGCCGCCCAGGATCTGGATCGCCTGGCCGGTCAGCCATGTGGCTTTCTCGGCGGCATACAGGATGGCGCCAGCGGCGTCCTGGCGGGTGGTGCGGCCCTGGTCGCAGGCGCGCGCCACGGCGTACACATAGGCGCGGCAGGCGCCCAGGCCCACGTACATGTCGGCGATCTTGGCCTGGATCAGCTGGAAGCTGCCGATCGGCTCACCGAACTGGTGGCGCTCGTGCACGTACGGCATCACCACGTCCATGGCCGCGGCCATCAGGCCCAGCGGGCCACCGGAAAGGACCACGCGCTCGTAGTCCAGGCCGGACATCAGCACGCGCACGCCGCCACCGACCTGGCCCAGCACGTTCTCTTCGGGAATCTCGCAGTCCTGGAACACCAGCTCGCAGGTGGGCGAAGAACGCATGCCCAGCTTGTCCAGCTTCTGCGCGGTGGAGAAGCCCTTCATGCCCTTCTCGACCAGGAACGCGGTGATGCCCTTGGCACCGGCGTCCATGTCGGTCTTGGCATAGACCACCAGCACATCGGCATCGGGGCCGTTGGTGATCCACATCTTGTTGCCATTGAGCACGTAGCGGTCACCACGCTTGTCCGCGCGCAGTTTCATCGACACCACGTCCGAACCGGCACCCGGCTCGCTCATCGCCAGTGCGCCGACCAGGCTGCCGTTGCACAGGCCGGGCAGGAAGCGCTGCTTCTGTTCTTCGTTGCCGTTCTTGCGCAGCTGGTTCACGCACAGGTTGGAGTGTGCGCCATAGGACAGACCGATGCCGCCGGAGGCGCGCGAGATTTCTTCCATCGCCACCACGTGGGCCAGGTAGCCCATGCCGGTACCACCGTATTCTTCTTCCACGGTGAGGCCGAGCAGGCCCTGTTCGCCCAGCTTCGGCCACAGGGCCAGCGGGAACTGGTTGGTGGCATCGGCCTCGGCGGCCAGCGGCGCGACCTCGGCGGCGGCAAAATGGGCCACGCTCTGGCGCAGCAGGTCGATCTCTTCGCCAAGATCGAAGTTCAGGGATGGCACGTGCATTGCGGCGGCTCCACGAGGAAGGTGGGGGAATGGACGCACCCGTCAGGGGGAGGCTGGTGGCTGTTGAAGGCAGCGGCCAGCACGGGCGATGGGCCCAGCGTAGCGGGGTTCGGGAAAGAAGTGAACACAAATTCAAAAATTGAAACTAGAATCAGGATATGGCCTACAAACGCTCTGCATTGATGGAAGAACGCCTGGCCGGGGCCCGTGAACGGATCCTGCTGGCGACCCGCGAGCTGGTGGCTGCCGGCGGCTGGCGCAACGCCCCGGTGACCGCCGTGGCGACCCAGGCCGGGGTGTCCACCGGGCTGATCTACCGGCATTTCCCGTCCAAGGCCGAGCTGTTCGTGGAGGTGCTCAACGCCGCCGTGGCCCACGAGGTGGAGATCATGGAGCGCATCGCCAGCGGCCCCGAAGTGGCCAGGGAGCGCCTGCGCCTGGCCATCACCGCCTTCGTCCGCCGCGCCCTGGCCGGGCCGGGGCTGGCCCACGCCTTCATCGTCGAACCGGTGGACCCGGACGTGGAGGCCGAGCGCATGCGCGGGCGCCGCGCCTTCGGCGATGTGTTCCTGCGCCTGGTGGAAGAGGGCGTGGCGGCTGGCGAGCTGCCTGCGCAGGACGCGCATGCCACCGCCGCCTGCCTGGTGGGCGCCTTTACCGAAGCGATGGTCGGCCCGACCGCCCCCAGCCGCGAAGCACACCGCGACGAAGACGCGCTGGTGGATGCGATCTGCAGCTTCTGCCTGCGCGCGATCGGCGCCCCGGCAAAACGGTAGCGCCGGGCCATGCCCGGCGGCCGTTGCCGCGCTGCGCGCTCGCCGGGCGTGGCCCGGCGCTACCCGCATGCGGCCACGGCCGCATGCTGCGCCGCACCAGCACCGACGCCTGTTGTCGCACGCAAAGCGCGTTCTATACTCGGCCCATCACGCAGTCGCTCAGCCGTGGTCCAACGACTATCAGCCAGGGGTAACGAAGAGTGCGGAATTACGATCTGGAGTTCCTGAAACGCTTCTCCATGGTGATCGCGCTGCTGGCGGCCATCACCCTCGGTCTCATCCTCCTGGCGGCGTACATCCACACCCGGATTCCGCCCGAGGTATCGCCCACGGCAGCCAAGCGCACCGAGCAGCGCATCTCACCCACCGGCGCGGTGTATGCCGGCAGTACCGGCGCCGCCGCACAGGCCGCCGCCAAGGCCGCCGCACTGGCCAAGGCCGCGTCGCAGGTCGCCTATGGCGGCACCAAGGACGGCAAGGTCATCTTCGACAACCTGTGCACCGCCTGCCACACCACCGGCGTCGGCCAGGCGCCCACGCTCGACCACGCGCACTGGGACCAGCGCCTGGCGCAGGGCAAGGACACCCTCTACAAGCACGCCATCGAGGGCTACACCGGCCCGGATGGCGGCATCATGCCGCCCAAGGGCGGCAACCCGGCGCTCACCGAGGAGCAGATCCACGCCACCGTGGACTGGATGCTGGGCAACCTGAAGTAACCGCGGGAACGGCCAAACCGGGAAACGGCGGAATGGCGGAATGGGGGGGTAGAGTCGACTGTCAGTCGACTATCGCGCGCAGCGCGGGCTTTTCGGCGACGTAGCGAAGAGCAGTCGACTGACAGTCGACTCTACCCCCGCGCCCCCGTGCTTTGCCCACCGAGGCCTGATCGCCCATCGTGCCCCGCGCTGCAAGCGGGCCTGCACATTTCGGGGTTAGTCTGTGCGCCCATTTCGTGGAGTCGCCCGTCGATGCGCCGCCGTTCCCTCGCCCTTGCCCTGTCCCTGCTGCTGCCGGCCACCGCCTTTGCCCAGGCCCAGCCGCAGGCCGCGCCGACCCCGACCGCCACCACCGCACGGAGCAAGGCCCCGGTCGTGCTGACCACGGCCCCGGCCGACTGGCGCGCGCTGGACGGCCAGCACGTGCGCATCGCCGCCCCGCTCACCCTGGCTGGCACCGACGGCCTGGAACGCTTCGGCCAGCTCACCGTGGCCTTCGACGGCCGCCTCTGGCAGCCCACCGAAGTGGCCGCGCCGGGTACGGCCGGCATCGAACAGGTGATGGCTGACAACCAGCGCCGCCGCCTGGTGCTGGATGACGGCAGCGATGCCCGCGACCCGGGCAGCGTGCCGTACCTGGCCGGCAACCCGGTGCTGCGCACCGGCATGCAGCTGCGCAACGTCGAAGGCATCGTGCGGGTGGACGCACAGGGCCGCCCCAGCCTGCAGGTGGAAGGCACGCTGAAGCTGCCCGACCTGCAGCGCCCGGCAGTGCCCAAGGTGGCCGGCGACCTGCATATCGCCGCCTTCAACCTGGAGAACTTCTTCAACGGTGACGGCCAGGGCGGCGGCTTCCCGACCCTGCGCGGTGCGCGCACGCTGGACGAGCACAAGGCCCAGGTGGCCAAGCTGGTGGCCACCATCAGCGCGCTGGATGCCCACATCGCCGCGCTGATGGAACTGGAAAACGACGGCTACGGCCCGCAGTCGGCCATCGCCGAACTGCTGGCCGCGCTCAACGCCACGCTGGAACCGGCCCAGCAGTGGGCGATGGTCGATGCGGGCGAAGGCCCGGGCACCAATCCGATCCGGGTGGGCATCATCTACCGCAAGGGCCTGTTCAAGCCGCTGGGCGCACCGCTGACCAAGCTGGACGGCCCGTTCGCCGAACACAGCCGTGCGCCGCTGGCCCAGGCGTTCCAGGGCAACGGCGCGCCGTTCATGGTGGTCGCCAACCACTTCAAGTCCAAGGGCTGCCGTGATGCTGCCGGCGCCGATGCCGACCGCAATGATGGCCAGGGCTGCTGGAACGCCACCCGCGTGGAATCGGCGCGGCAGCTGAACCAGTGGGTCGGCGCCGAGGCAGCGCGCCTGAAGGTGAAGGACATCGTGCTGCTGGGCGACTTCAACGCCTACGCCCAGGAAGATCCGATCCGCACCCTGCATGACCTCGGCTGGCAGGACGCCTTCAAGGTGGCCAAGGTCGAGCACCCCTACAGCTACGTCTACAACGGCTACACCGGCCGCCTCGACCACGCGCTGCTGAGCCCGGGCATGGCCAAGCGCCTGCGCGGTGCCGCCGAATGGCACAGCAACGCCGACGAACAGGACGCCAGCGGCTACCAGGGCCGCAACGTGCCGGGCCCGTGGCGCAGCTCCGACCACGACCCGCTGCTGCTGGGTTTCGGTAAATAAGGATTCGCCGGGGCACGCCCGGCGCGTTGAACGGGTAGCGCCGGGCCATGCCCGGCGGCCTCTCACCCCCAGGCGATCAACCCGATCGCCAGCACCGCCAGCGCCAGCCCGGCGCGGTTCCACTTCGTGGTGGCCTCGCCGAAGGCGAACACGCCCACCAGCGCGCCCAGCACCACCACGCCGATGTTCATGCCGGCGAACACGGTGGCCGGGCTGTCCGGCATCGACTGGTGCGCGTGCACGTAGAAGAGGATGTTGCCGCCGTTGAGCAGGCCCAGCAGCGCGCCGGCCCCCAGGTTGCGCCAGGCCAGCCGGCTGCGGCCGCTGGCATGCCGCCACAGCTGCAGCGCCAGCATCAGCACGAAGGCTACGCTGAAGCTGGCCAGCACCGCCGCCATCGACGGCGTGCCCGACAGCGCCACCTGCTTGAGCAGCACGTCCACCACGGCAAAGCCGCCCCACACGCCCAGCAGCCAGCCCCAGCCACCGGGCGAGGCCGCCACTGCAGGGCCACGCGGGCGCAGGCTGATGGCCACCATCGCCAGCAGGCCCAGGCCCAGCCCGGCCAGCTTCCAGGGCGTGGCGGTCTGGCCGAAGAACAGGAAGGCTGCGGCCAGCGACAGCAGCAGCGACAGGCGCTGGGCCACATCGCTGCGCACGATGCCGGCCACCGCCACCGCGCGGCCCAGCACCAGGAAGATCGACGGCAGCACCACCGCCAGCGCCAGCAGCGACACCCACGGCGCATGCGGCGCGCGCAGCGCCTCCAGCGGCGGCTGCAGCACCACGGCGGTGAGGGTGGCGGCCACCAGGTAGTTCCAGGTCACCATCTGCGGCACGTCCAGCGCGCGGCGGTTGGCCAGCTTCAACAACACCGAAACCAGCACACTGCAGATCACGGCCAGGGACAGGTAGAGCATGGGGCGGGGCACAGGGCAGGGGCGGGGGACGGTATCATGGTGCCATGCACAAGCCCTCGTTCCCCGTCGCCCCCGGCGAAACCGCCTGCCTCGTACTGGACGGCCCGGCCGGCCCGCTGGAAGTGGTCGTCGACCTGCCCAAGGCCGACGTGCCGGTGCAGCCGATCGTGGCCATCGTCTGCCACCCGCTGTCCACCGAAGGCGGCACCCTGCACAACAAGGTGGTCACCATGGCCGCCACCACCCTGCGCGAGCAGGGCATCACCACGGTGCGCTTCAACTTCCGCAGCGTGGGCGGTTCGGCCGGCAGCTTCGACCATGGCGTGGGCGAACAGGACGACCTGAAGGCCGTCACCGCCTGGGTGCGCAGCCAGCGCCCGGACGACCGCCTGTGGCTGGCCGGTTTCAGCTTTGGCGCGTTCGTTTCGCTGAAGGCCGCGGGCGAGCTGCAGCCGGAAGCGCTGATCTCGATCGCGCCGCCGGCTGGCCGCTGGGATTTCAGCGGCGTGCAGCCGCCGGCCCGCTGGCTGGTCATCCAGGGCGAGCAGGACGAGATCGTCGACCCGCAGGCGGTTTACCAGTGGCTGGAAACGCTGGATGCCCCGCACGAGCTGGTACGCATGCCCGAAACCAGCCACTTCTTCCATCGCAAGCTGATCGACCTGCGCGGCGCGCTCACCCACGGTGTCAAGCACTGGCTGGGCGCGGCGGCATGAGCGAGCAGGCGTTGACCCCGTCGCAGCGGTACGCGGCCGGGGTTGCCAGCGGCGACTGGCAGGACGATCCGGCCCAGCACGCGGCCCTGGCCGAACTGGACCGTATCCACCTGGGCCTGGTCGACAGCGCCGAGGACGGCTGGCTGGACCGCCTGTCTTCGTTCTGGAAGAAGCCCGAGCCGGTGAAGGGCCTGTACTTCTGGGGCGGCGTCGGCCGCGGCAAGACCTTCCTGGTGGACCTGTTCTACGACGGCCTGCCGATCAAGCAGAAGTACCGCACGCACTTCCACCGCTTCATGCGCAGCGTCCACGAGCGCCTGCGCGAGCACCAGGGGCAGAGCGACCCGCTGGCGAAGATCGCCCAGGAATGGCGCAGCAACCTGCGCGTGCTGGTGCTGGACGAGTTCTTCGTCACCGACATCGGCGATGCGATGCTGCTGGCGCGCCTGCTCGAGCGCCTGTTCGCCGAGGGCGTGACCCTGGTGACCACCTCCAACACGGCGGTGGAGAACCTGTATCTGAACGGCCTGCAGCGCGAGAGCTTCATGCCGGCCATCGGCCTGCTGCAGCGCTACTGCGTGGAGCTGTACGCCGAGGGCACCGAGGATTACCGCATGCGCGCGCTGACCCGCTCGCCGGTGTACCGCGCGCCGCTGGCGGCCGACAGCGATGGCTGGCTGGCCAGCCGTTGGGGCGAACTGAGCGGCGGGCAGCCGGCCAAGGCCGGCAACATCGAGATCGAGGGCCGCAAGATTGCGGTGCGGGGCCGCGGCAAGAGCATCGCCTGGTTCGATTTCGCCGCCCTCTGCGAAGGCCCGCGCGGCCCGTCGGATTACATCGAGATCGCGCACGAGTTCAACACGGTGCTGCTGGGCGGCATTCCTGCCTTCGACCGCCTGAACGAAGATGCCGCGCGCCGCTTCGTGAACCTGATCGACGAGCTGTACGACCGCCACGTCAACCTGGTCTGCACCGCCAGCACCTCGCCGGTGGAGCTGTATGCCGGCGAGCGCCTGCAGGGCGCCTTCGAGCGCACCGCCTCGCGCCTGATTGAAATGCAGAGCGCGGAGTACCTGGGCACCCCGCACCGGGCATGACCGGATCCGCTGGTTGTAGAGCCGAGCCTATGCTCGGCTGCTTCTGAATGAGGTGCCGAAAGGCAGCCGAGCGTGGGCTCGGCTCTACAACAGCGCGACGGGCTATCGGCTCGGCGCCACCGCATCGCCCTGCGGCTGCTCGCGCACGCTGGCGGCCGCCTGCAGGCTGTCACTGCGCTGGATCAGCCGCAGCGGCTGCCCCTGGTAGCGCACCTCCAGCGCGTCGTGGGCCTCGGCCACCGCGGCCACCAGCGGGCACAGCGCCTGCGCCTTGGCTTCCAGCTGCTGGCTGCGGGCCTCCATGCGGCGTTCAACCTCCGCATCCAGGCGGTCGGCGCGGCGCTCCATGGCTTCGCCACGGCCGGTGAACACCTGCCACAGCACGCTGCGGGTCATCGACGTGGCCATGCTTTCGGCCATCTGCTCGATGTGTTCGTCGAAGCCCTCGCCGAAGGTGGCCTGTTCCCAGTAGCCACGGCCCAGGCTGCCGTCGATCCAGCCCTCCATCTCGCCCCGCATCGCACGCATCTGGCGGTTGCGGCGCTTGCCGGTGATGGCCTCGAAGGCGGCATCCAGCGCATCGAAGGTGACCCCGCTCACTTCATGCGCCAGCGCCGTGGCCGCCGGCATCAGCTGCCGCGCCCCGGCCTCCATCTGCCGCAGGCGGGCGGCGTCGGCCTCGCTGACCGGCACGACCGTGTTGTCCAGGCTCAGCACGCCATCGTGGAACACCACCTCGTGCGGCGCCTGCGGGCCGTGCCGCAGCCAGACGCCGCCACTGTCCACCAGCACGTCGTAGTCGGTGTGCATGCCGCACTGGTCGGCGCTCAGCGTCGGGCCGTCGCCGGCCATCGCCGGGGCGGCGGCCAGGCAGGCCAGCAGGGTCAGGGGCAGGCGCATGGTGGAGTCCTTTCCGGTCAGAGCAGGGCCCCAGCATCCCGCGCCCGCAAGGCGCCGTCACCGGCCGGAAGTCACTGGCCGACGGTCATCCATCCGGCCATACCGGCTTTCCCACCGGCTGCCCACCACCTATCCACAGGGTTGTCCCTAGCCAGCTTCGTCACTGTCATGTGAAGCTGTCATTGTTCCGTTTCCGCAGCACGTTGTACCGCCGATGTGACGCCTTCCGGGCTTGACTGCGCAGCCCGTTCCGGCAGGTCCAAAGCGTCCAGACGCGGCGCCGATGGCATGATCCTTGCGCCGCAAGGGATTACCAAATTTCACTACATTTGGCGTTGACGGCCCCCATCACCCCCACTATCTTGTGGCCGTCAGTCGCAACGACCCCATGTCTTGGGGTCCGCAACGGGGCACTACCGCAGTACCCGCCAGCGATCGTCAACCGGCAGTGGAAGGCGCAGGGTCTCATCTCCTGCGACGCCGTCCTGCCACCCTGGGCTGTCATGTCCCGGGTCGAGCAACCCTGATGCATACAGCACCCCCAATCACGCCAAGAGGACACACGCCGTGACCACCGAATCCAGCGCCACCATCGAGAAGGAAAGCGAGTTCCTGCTGACGTCGCCGCCGACGGCCAACGCGATGAGCGTGACCAAGCGCAACGGCACGACCGAGCTGGTGGATCTGAACAAGATCGTGCGCGCGGTGCAGCGTTCCTCCGAAGGCCTGCACGCCGTCGATCCGATGCGCGTGGCCACCCGCACCATCTCCGGCCTGTACAACGGCGCCACCACCCGCGAGCTGGACGAACTGTCCATCCGCACCGCCGCCCTGCTGATCGGTGAAGAGCCCGAGTACGGCCGCCTTGCTGCGCGCCTGCTGGCCAACTACATCGCCAAGGAAGTGTCGGGCCAGGAAATCTACGCCTTCTCGCAGTCGGTCGGCCGTGGCCACGAAGTGGGCCTGATCAACGACCGCCTGCTGAACTTCGTGCAGACCAACGCACGCAAGCTCAACGATGCCATCGACATCTCGCTGGACCTGAACTTCGATTACTTCGGCCTGCGTACCCTGTACGACCGCTACCTGCTGCGCCACCCGCACACCCGCAAGGTGATCGAGACCCCGCAGCAGTTCTTCCTGCGCATCGCCAGCGCGCTGAGCGAAGACGTGGCCGAGGCCCTGGCGCTGTACAAGCGCATGGGCAACCTGGACTACCTGCCGTCCAGCCCGACCCTGTTCAACTCCGGCACCACCCACGAGCAGCTGTCCTCGTGCTTCCTGCTGGATTCGCCGCAGGATTCGCTGGAATCGATCTACTCCAAGTACGGCGACATCGCCCAGCTGTCCAAGTTCTCCGGCGGCATCGGCGTCAGCTACACCCGCGTGCGTTCGCGTGGTTCGCTCATCAAGTCCACCAACGGCCACTCCAACGGCATCGTGCCGTGGCTGAAGACCATGGATTCGTCCGTGGCCGCGGTGAACCAGGGCGGCAAGCGCAAGGGCGCGGCCTGCGTCTACCTGGAAACCTGGCACGCCGACATCGAGGATTTCCTCGAGCTGCGTGACAACACCGGTGACGAATCGCGCCGTGCGCACAACCTGAACCTGGCCAACTGGATCCCGGACCTGTTCATGAAGCGCGTCGAGGCCGACCAGGAATGGTCGCTGTTCGATCCGCGCGTCGTGCCGGAGTTCACCGACCTGTTCGGCGAAGCCTTCGAAGCCGCCTACCTGCAGGCCGAAGCACAGGGCAAGGCCAACCGCACCATCTCCGCGCGCAAGCTGTACTCGCGGATGATGCGTACCCTGGCCGAGACCGGCAACGGCTGGATGACCTTCAAGGACAAGTGCAACCGCGCCAGCAACCAGACCCTGCGCGCCGGCAACGTCATCCACCTGTCCAACCTGTGCACCGAAATCCTGGAAGTCACCTCGGCTGAAGAGACCGCGGTGTGCAACCTGGGTTCGATCAACCTGGGCAACCACTTCGACGGCAACGGCGAGTTCGATTTCGACAAGCTGGCCGACACCGTGCGCCTGGCCGTGCGCCAGCTCGACCGCGTGATCGACCTGAACTTCTACCCGATCGAATCGGCGCGCCGCGGCAACCTGCGCTGGCGTCCGGTCGGCCTGGGCTGCATGGGCCTGCAGGACGTGTTCTTCCGCAAGCGCCTGCCGTTCGATGGCGCCGAAGCACGCGCGCTGTCGAAGAAGATCGCCGAGACCATCTACTTCCACGCGCTGGAAACCTCGGTCGAACTGGCCCAGGAACGCGGCAAGCACCCGTCCTTCGCCGACACCCGTGCGGCCAGCGGCGAGCTGCAGTTCGATGCCTGGAACGTGGTGCCCGAAGATGCCGAGCGCTGGGATTCCCTGCGCGAGCGCATCAAGGAACACGGCCTGCGCAACTCGCTGATGATCGCCATTGCCCCGACCGCGACCATCGCCTCGATCGCCGGCTGCTACGAGTGCGTCGAACCGCAGGTGTCCAACCTGTTCAAGCGCGAAACCCTGTCCGGTGACTTCCTGCAGGTCAACCGCTACCTGGTGAACGAGCTGAAGAAGCTGGGCCACTGGACCCCGGAAATGCGCGACGCCATCAAGCTGGCCGAAGGCTCGATCCAGGGCATCACGCAGATTCCGGAAACGCTGCGCCACGTCTACCGCACCGCGTGGGAACTGCCGATGCGTTCGCTGATCGACATGGCTGCCGACCGTGGCGCCTTCATCGACCAGTCGGCCTCGCTCAACCTGTTCATGGAAAGCCCGAACATCGGCGCGATGTCCTCCATGTACATGTACGCCTGGAAGCAGGGCATCAAGACCACCTACTACCTGCGTTCGCGCCCGGCCACCAAGATCGCCAAGACCACGGTCAGCCACACCGCAAGCGCCGGACCGGAGAAGGTGTTCAGCCCGGAAGAGGCCATCGCCTGCTCGCTGGAAAACCCGGAAGCCTGCGAGGCTTGCCAGTAATACCGCGCGGTGGGTGCCGACCGTTGGTCGGCACTGCTGCTCGACTGCAGAAAACACCAAGGTAGCGCCGGGCCATGCCCGGCGTTTTGACCCGAGAAACGAAGGAAACACCCATGGCCGACAAGCCCAAGCAGATGCTGCTCGATCCCGGTTTTGAACTGACCCTGCGCCCGATGCGCTACCCGCAGTTCTATGACATGTACCGGAACGCGATCAAGAACACCTGGACGGTGGAAGAGATCAACTTCCAGATCGACATCAGCGACCTGCACAGCAAGATGTCGCCGGGTGAGCGCCACCTGATCCACCGCCTGGTCGCGTTCTTCGCCACCGGCGATTCGATCGTGTCCAACAACCTGGTGCTGAACCTGTACCAGCACCTCAACGCGCCCGAAGCGCGCATGTACCTGTCGCGCCAGCTGTATGAAGAAGCGCTGCACGTGCAGTTCTACCTGACCCTGCTCGACAACTACCTGCCGGATCCGGACGAGCGCGCCAAAGCCTTCGACGCGGTGGAGAACATCGACTCGATCAAGAAGAAGGCTGATTTCTGCTTCAAGTGGATTGACTCGATCCAGAGCCTGAAGCGCATCGAGACCCGCGAAGAGCGTCGCCAGTTCCTGCTGAACCAGATCTGCTTCGCCGCGTGCATCGAAGGCCTGTTCTTCTTCGCCGCCTTCGCCTACGTCTACTACTTCCGTTCGCGTGGCCTGCTCAACGGCCTGGCCTCGGGCACCAACTGGGTGTTCCGCGACGAAAGCGCGCACATGGATTTCGCTTTCGAGTGCGTGGACGTGATCCGCGAGGAAGAGCCGGACCTGTTCGACGACAAGATGAAGCAGGACGTCTACGAAATGCTGGCCGAAGCCATCGAGTGCGAAGTGCAGTTCGCCGAGGACGTGCTGTCCGGTGGCGTGGCGGGCATCTCCACCCGTGACATGCGCCAGTACCTGCAGCACTGCGCCGACAACCATTTCCATCGCCTGGGCATGGAGCGCAAGTACAACGTGCGCAACCCGCTGAGCTTCATGGAACTGCAGGACGTGCAGGAACTGACCAACTTCTTCGAACGCCGCGCCTCGGCCTACCAGGTCGGCGTGCAGGGCGAAGTCGCCTTCGACATGAACTTCTGATCGAACCGGTCAGGTCTGTCGCAACGGAAAACCCCGGCAATGCCGGGGTTTTTTGTGGGCGAATGTGGGCCTCTGTAGAGCCGAGCCCATGCTCGGCTCACGCGCGCAGCGCGCAATGACGCAAACCGCATCGACGGTCGATCACGACCCAACGCGTCGGCTCTGCCCGCAATGCGCCGGCATGTCGCGTAAGCCACTGGAATCACGCGGATTCCGCTGCACATCATGGCGCGCTGCTGGCGAACCCGCAGCCGGGACTGCAATCCCGCAAAGCAACCACTGTTAGGCTCGCCAACCGTCGCCAGCATTGTCCGCTGTCGGTTGGCGGACCGTCGCACGCCTATGGCGGGCGATGCGTTGGAGGGCGAACGCCCACCGGTTTTTCAGTGGTTTTTCCGGGATTGCAGCCACGCATCGTCCGCCACCCTCACCGGTGGCCTGATCCGTAATTGGAGGCACCACCATGAGTACCGATCCGACGAACGCGTATGAACTCAACCACCTGCTGCTGCGCCTGCGCCGCCTGATGCAGGGCATCGAAGGCACCGCACTGCTGCTCTGCGACCACCAGCTTGCCCAGGCCACTGGCAGCACCTCGCCGCTACAGGGCAAGCAACCGGCGGAAGCCACCCACGCCATGCTGTGCCTGGCCATCAACGGCCGCCGCTGCGCGGAAACCGTGGAACGACTGGTTGCCGGACCGACCCACCATTGAAGGTAGCGCCGGGCCACGCCCGGCGTGCGTGCTTTCGTAGAGTCGGGGGGGGGGGGGGGGGGGGGGGGGGGGGGGGGGGGGGGGGG
>NZ_JACVTT010000081.1:0-21894 GCF_016624665.1 Stenotrophomonas sp. S39
GTCGCCACCGTGAAAGGGTGATGTCCTAGGCCTCTAGACGATGGGGACGCAGATCTCATCAATGTTCTTTTGCGACCTTTCGACGGCCTAATGCCGAAAGATTGGTGGAGCCAAGCGGGATCGAACCGCTGACCTCCTGCATGCCATGCAGGCGCTCTCCCAGCTGAGCTATGGCCCCACGTCGCTGAGGAGCGAAATAATAGCTGTGCCCCCGGGGGTTGGCAAGCGTTTGTTGCACTTTTCTTCACGTCCGTTGCGTCGCCGATGTCAGCCGGGCGGCAGGCGCTGTGTGCGCAGGCGCAGCGCGTTGCTGATGACCGATACCGAACTCAGGCTCATCGCCACCGCTGCAAGCATCGGCGACAGCGAAATGCCCCACGGCACCAGCACGCCGGCCGCGACCGGAATGCCCAGGCCGTTGTAGAGGAAGGCGAAGCCGAGGTTCTGGCGCATGTTGCGCACGGCCGCGCGCGACAACTGGCGCGCACGCAGGATGCCGCGCAGATCGCCCTTCACCAGCGTGACCTGTGCGCTGGACATTGCCACGTCGGTGCCGGTGCCCATGGCGATGCCGACGTTCGCACTGGCCAGGGCAGGGGCATCGTTGATGCCATCGCCGGCCATCGCCACGACGCGACCCTGTGCCTGCAACTGCTGCACCAGTGCGGCCTTGTCGGCGGGACGGCTTTCGCCGTGTACTTCGTCCAGGCCGAGCGTGGATGCAACCGCCTGTGCGGTCAGCAGGCCATCACCGGTGGCCATGATGATGCGCAGGCCGTCGCGGTGCAGTGCGGCGATGGCTTCGGCGGTGGTGGATTTGATCGGATCCGCCACGGACAGCAGTCCGGCGAGCTGGCCGTCCACCGCCAGGTACATCACGCTGGCACCGCGTCGGCGCAGGGCATCGGCCTGTTCCTGCAGTGCGGTCACCTGCACCGATTGCGCGGCCATCAATGCCGTGTTGCCCAGCCACATCGCGCGGCCCTCCACGCGACCCTGCACGCCCAGCCCGGTGATCGAATCGAACTCCTCCACCGCCAGCAGCGGCAGGCCACGGCTGCGCGCAGCGGCGACGATGGCTTCGGCCAGTGGGTGTTCGCTGCCCTGGTCGAGACTGGCGGCCCACTGCAGCACCCGCCCATCCTCGAAACCATCGCTGGCATGCACGGCATCGAACGCGGGCCGACCCTCGGTGAGCGTGCCGGTCTTGTCGATCACCAGCGTATCGACCTTGCCCAGTGCTTCGATCGCTTCGGCATCGCGGAACAGCACGCCGTGCTGCGCGGCGCGCCCGGTGGCAACCATGATCGACATCGGCGTGGCCAGCCCCAGCGCACAGGGGCAGGCGATGATCAGCACCGCCACCGCGCTCAGCACGCCGTGTGTCCACGACGGCTCCGGTCCGAACAGGCCCCAGCCGAACAGCGCCAGCGCGGCCACGGCCAGCACCGCCAGCACGAACCAGTACGCCACCTTGTCAGCCATGCGCTGCATCGGCGCGCGCGAACGTTGCGCCTGTGCCACCAGCTGCACGATCTGCGCCAGCATGCTGTCATCGCCCACGCGCTCGGCTTCGATCACCAGCGCGCCCGAACCATTCAGGGTCGCGCCGATCACGCTGTCGCCGGCCTGCTTAGGCACGGGCACGGGTTCGCCGGTCAGCATCGATTCGTCCAGCGTCGAACGGCCTTCCAGCACGCGGCCATCCACCGGCACTTTCTCGCCGGGGCGCACGCGCAGGCGGTCACCGGCCTTCACCGACGCCAGCTCCACGTCATGCTCGCTGCCATCGGCATCGATCCGCCGCGCGGTCTTCGGTGCCAGGCCCAGCAGCGCCTTGATCGCCGCCGAGGTCTTGGCCCGTGCGCGCAGTTCCATCAGCTGGCCAAGCAGGGTGAGCGAAATGATCACCGCCGCCGCCTCGAAATACACGCCCACGTGACCGTGCTGCTGGAAAGAAGGCGGGAACACGCCCGGCGCGACCGTGGCCACCACGCTGTAGCCGTAGGCGGCGATGACGCCGGTGCCGATCAGCGTCCACATGTTGGGGCTGCGGTTGCGGATCGACTGTGCCCAGCGTTCGAGGAACGGCCACCCGGCCCACAGCACCACGGGCGTGGCCAGCGCGCCTTCGATCCACACCCGCAGCGTGGGCGACAGTGCATGCAGCAACGGGGTCATCGCCAGCATCGCCAGCGCCATCGTTGCCACGCTCAGCGGCAGCGAGACCCAGAAGCGGCGACGGAAGTCGGTCAGTTCCGGATTCTCGCCATCGTCCAGGCTGGGCATCATCGGTTCCAGCGCCATGCCGCAGATCGGGCAGGTGCCGGGGCCTTCCTGCACGATTTCCGGATCCATCGGGCAGGTGTACAGCGTGCCTGCAGGCACCTCCGGTGCGACGTAGGACGATGGATCGAGATATCGCTGCGGGTCGGCGATGAATTTCTGCCGGCAGCCGCCGCTGCAGAAGTGGTATTCCTGGCCCTGGTGGTGGGCGTGGTGTGCGGTGCTGGCAGGATCCACGTCCATGCCGCAGACCAGGTCCTTCACCGTGGCGGTGCCAGCGGCGGGCGCCGCATGCCCGCCGCAGCAGCCACCGGCCTTCTTTGTGGCGCTGGCTGCGGGCGTGCTGCCGTCGAAGGCGGCAGGGTCGGCCAGGAAGCGTTCGCGGCAGCGTGCCGAGCAGAAATGCCAGTCACGGCCATCGTGGTTTGCGTGGTGGGTGCTGGTGGCCGGGTCCACGTCCATGCCGCAGACCGGATCCTTCACTGCCAGTGGCGCCTTCTTCGCGCCGCCGCAGCAGCTGCCGCCGCCCGTTGCCGCGCCGTGTGCATGTCCAGGATGCGGGTGCCCGCTGTTCATGCGTTGTCCTCGGTCAGGGCGGCGAGGATGGGGCATTGCTCCAGGTCGCCATGGCCCGGGCAGGCGTCGACCAGCTGTGACAGCGCGGCGTGCATGCGCTGCAGCTCGGCCATGCGCTGCTCGATGTCGAGCAGGCGGGCCTGTGCGGTATCGCGCACGCTGGCCATGTCCTGCTGGTGGCGATCGCTCAGCGTCAGCAGTTCGGCGATTTCCTCCAGGCTGAAGCCCAGCGCCTTGGCGCGGCGGATGAAGCGCAGGCGGCGCAGGTCCTGCTCGCCGAAGATGCGGTAGCCGCCGGCGGAGCGTGCTGCGGTGGGCAGCAGCTGCTGGCGTTCGTAGTAGCGGACGGTGTCGATCGGCACCCCGGCCTCGCGGGCCAGCTGTCCAATGTTCATGGCGCACTCCTGGATGACTGGGGCTATTGTCAACCCTGGAGTCTGGTCAAGAGTCAAGGGTTTATCCGTTTCCCCCATTCAGGTCACTTTGCAACTTTCTTCATAGCCCCGCTGTTGGGGCAGTTCCTACCCTTCGCCTGAACTGGCCGCTCGACGGCCTGAACGAATGGAGGAGGGGAGTGTGGAGGGACTGAAGAACGAGGGCTTCGTCGAGGTTGCCGTGGTCGAATACCCGGGAGGAGATCCTTCCGCGGCCTCGGTACTGGCTGAAATGGCCCACGTGGCCAACCGTCTTGCCCAGCAGCAGCGGCGCCCCAGCGCGCGCGTGCTGGTCACCCGCTGGATCGTGCCCGCCAGCCACCGCGGCGTGAACCGGGTCACTGGTGCCGACATGCTGGATGCGGCGATTCCTGCGGTGATTGCCCTGCCGGGCCAGGTCAGCCCCGTGGTTTCGGTGCGGGCCGAGGAAGTGTTGCTGGACTGGCTGCGTGCACATTACGACGGTGGCAGCCTGCTGTCGGCGGCGGCTGACGGCGTGGGCGTATTGGCACGGGCGGGTCTGCTGGCCGGGCGTACCGTGGCGGGCCCCGACCTGCGCCGGCACCCGGGGCTGCAGGGCCAGGCCGCCAGCTGGGCGCCCAGCGAGCGCACGCTGGTCGATGATGGCGACCTGCTGACCGTGGCCGGCCCGCAGGCGTGGCGCTATCTCGGCCTGCGCCTGCTGTACCGCCTGCACGGGCAGGGCGTGGCCAGTGCGGTGGCGCAGCAGCTGGGCATTGTGGTGCCGGCGGGCGTGCAGCAGGACCTGGAACGGTTCAGTGCCAATTTCGCCCACGGCGACCGTGACGTGCTCAAGGCCCAGCGCTGGCTGCACACCACGTCGGCCCGCGGGGCGACCCTGCCGTCCATCTGCGAGGTCTCCGGTCTGGAGCCGCGCACCCTGCAGCGTCGCTTCCTGAAGGCCACCGGGCTGCGTCCCATCGAGTACTGCCAGCGGCTGCGGGTGGCGAAGGCGCAGACTCTGCTGCAACAGGGCGCCAGCATCGACGAGGTGGCCTGGGGCGTGGGCTATGCGGACCAGAGTGCGTTCCGACGGCTGTTCCTGCGCATTGTCGGCATGACGCCGGCCAATTACCGCCGTCACGTGAGCTGCAAGCGTCGAGAACGCGCACTGCCGGCGCCCGCTGCGATGGCCACTCGTGCCTTGCCGGTCGTACCGGTCACCGGGCCGACGCTCGACGCCGCCTGACCGCCATGGTCGGAGCGCTGCGCTTGCAACGCACGCGCAGCGCTCCGACCATGCAGGCCTCTGGAATGTAGTGCAGGTGATGCAATGCCAAGTGTGGGGCCGGTGCCGATGCCGGTTGTGGTGATCCTGGTCTGTCTGCTGCTGGCGATGGGCATCGCGCGGCTCTGGTCGTCGCGCCAGCCCGTGCCGCAGCGGCCCTCAGGCGCGGGCCGGGTGCTGGACATGCTGCTGGTGGGCCTGCTCTGTGGCCGCGTGTCCTTCATCGTCGCCAATTTCGCCTTCTATCGCGAAGCGCCGTGGAGCATGTTGCAGATTGCCGATGGTGGCTATCACGTGCCCGTGGTGCTGGTTGCAGCGCTTGGGTGGGGCCTCTGGAGCCTGCGCCGGCATCCTTCGCTGCGTGTTCCGGTGCTGTGCAGCGCCCTTGCGGGCGCAGTGCTGTGGGGCCTGGGCAGTTACGGTCTGGCGCAGTGGCAGGCCAACACGTTGTCACTGCCGGCGGTGCAGGTGGTGGACCTGCAGGGCAAGCCGCTGGACCTGGCGCAGTTCCATGGCAAGCCGGTGGTGCTCAATCTCTGGGCAAGCTGGTGCGGCCCATGCCGGCGCGAAATGCCGGTTCTGGCCCAGGCGCAGCAGGCACACCCTGAGCTGCAGTTCGTCTTTCTCAACCAGGGCGAAAGCCTCGATGAGGTCCAGCAGTTCCTGACCGCGGAGCGCCTTGCGCTGCGCGACGTGCTGCTGGATGAGCCTGCCGCTGCCTCGACCGTGCTGGGCGTGCGGGCCTATCCCTCGACCCTGTTCTTCGATGCGCAGGGGCGCCTGCAGGATCTGCACCTGGGTGAACTGACCCACGCCGGTCTTGAACACAAACTGCGCAGGCTGCGGTAGCCTGCGCGGGCATTTCCCTCTGGAGTTCACATGCTGTCGATTTCCCTGCGCACCGCGCCTGCGGTCCTGATCCTGCCGATGCTGCTGGCCATTACCGCCTGCAGCCAGGCACAGACGCCGCCGGCCAAGACGCCTGCCGGGACTGCTGCGGCGGCCCCTGCGGCAGGCAAGGGTGAGCGTCCTGCGGTGCTGAAGGGCATCGAGAAGCACGGCTTCGAAGTCATTTCCGAGTTCGATGCGCCGGGCGGCCTGCGCGGCTTTGCCGGCGTGGTCGGCGGCCAGCAGCCGGCGGCGGCCTATGTCACCGCCGATGGCAAGCATGTGCTGGTGGGCAGCCTGTTCGATGCCGAGGGCAACGACGTGGCCGCCGAGGCAGTGGAGAAGCTGGTGGCCGCGCCGATGTCGGCCAAGATGTGGTCCAAGCTGGAAGGCAGTGCCTGGGTACGTGACGGAAAGGCCGATGCACCGCGCGTGGTCTATACCTTCAGTGACGCAAACTGCCCGTATTGCCACAAGTTCTGGGAAGCGGCTCGTCCGTGGGTGGATGCAGGCAAGGTGCAGCTTCGCCACATCATGGTTGGCGTGATCCGCGAGGACAGCCCGGCCAAGGCCGCAGCCATCCTGTCCGCGCGCGACCCCAGCGCCGCGCTGCTGGACAACGAACACCAGTTCGACCGGGGTGGCATCAAGCCGCTGCCGAGCATCAGCCGCGAAGTGGCGGGCAAGCTGGATGCAAACCAGGTGCTGATGGTGGAAATGGGCTTCCAGGGCACGCCGGGCATCCTGTTCCAGAACGAGCAGGGCAGCGTCGAACGCCGCGCCGGCCTGCCGCAGGGCGATGATCTGCAGAAGGTGCTCGGCCCGCGCTGAGGACGTTCCCGCACCGCAATCGAATGACAGCAGGCCCGCATGGCAACGTGCGGGCCTGCTGCGTTCTGTCACCCGGCCTGGTGCAGGTAGTACTCCACAGGCACCACCAGTTCCTGCGGTGCGTTCATCTCATCAGGAATGGGCGGCAGCGGTTGTGCGCGGCGGAAGGTCTGCAGCGCGGCTTCATCCAGCAGTGGCTGGCCGCTGGACTGCTCCAGGCGCAGGGCAAGCAGGCTGCCTGTGCGGTCCAGGCTGACCCGTACCCAGGCCGTGCCCTGCTGGCGCCGTGCGCGCGCGGTGGCGGGATAGAAGCGATAGCGTTGCAGTCGCGTCATCAGCCGGGCCTCCCACTGGTCGCTGGCGGCGCCGGCCTGCAGGTCCGCAGGAGGGGCGTCCGGTGTGGGCGGTGCGGCGGCGACCGAGGCCGTGGCCGGCGCGGCGTTGGTGCTTGCGGCAGGCGGGGCAACCAGCAGCGGCTGGCGACCGCTGCCGCCGGTTTCGCTGGCCGCACGTTCGCCCTCGCGCGCAGCGGTGGGCAGCGGCGGCGGTGGCGCTTTGCTGGGCTGCGGCGCACTGGCCTGCTGCGCCGGGCGGGGCGTATCGGCGTGGCGCTCCTCCACCGGCTGCGGCGGCGCGGCCGGTGCCAACAGGCGCAGGCTGATGCGCATGTCCTGCTCCGGCGGCGGCAGTGCCGCCGGGGTTGCCACCCAGTGCACGAGCAGCAACAGCGGCAACAGGTGCAGGCCGACGCTGATGGCGACGGCCTGCCAGTGGCCGCTGCGCTCACTCATCGGCGGTCACCCACAGCAGATCGGCGTCGCCAACGTCGAGGGCTTCGCCCGGTGCAGCCAAGGCGATCACCAGCGCTGGTGTGGCCGGCGGCAGGTAGCCGGGCACGCCGGTGCCGCGCAGCACGTGCCAGCGGCCGGCGACCAGCAGGGCGGGTGCGGGCGACGTCGCCAGTACCTGGGCCATGCGCGTGTCGCGTGCCTGCTGCACGGCAAGCATGCCCTCCAGCATCGGCGCGGCCCCGGCATGCTGGGCCAGCACGACTGCTGACAACCGCTGGCGCGCGTCGGCTACCGGGAACCGGACCGGCTCAGTCGATGCCAGCAGCGCATCGACTTCGGCACGCGACAGGTTGCCGCCGTGCAGGGCAATGCCAGCAGCGCAGGCGTCCTGCACCAGGCCGCCATAGGCCTGCCAGGGCCAGCGGCTGTCCCAGCCCAGCAGTTCCTGCAGGCGGCTGCCGTCGGCCCGGTTGCCCTTGGCCAGCCAGCGTTGCACGCGCTGCAGGCGCGCCTGGCGTTCCTGCGCGATCATCTCCAGCACCAGCGCGCCCTGTGGCCGCTGCCGCTGCAGGGCCGCGAGCAGCCAGCGCTGCGCGGCGTGGTCGGCCTCGACATCGTGGCGCTCGCCCAGCAGCACGCGCTGCGCCCCGGCCACGCGCTGCGTGAAGCCCGCTTCATCCAGCGCCTGCCCAGTGGCCAGGTCGACGACGCGTCCCGGCATCGGCTGCGCCCCGGCCATGCCCGCCAGCGCGAGCAGGCACAGCAGCAGCCAGCGGCGCTCAGAACGCCACATTGACGCCCATCGAGACCGTCCGTCCACGGCCGTTGCCGCGATCCAGGATCGGGCTGAAGATGCTGTCGATCGAGGCATTGTTGTCATAGGCTTTGTTCTGCAGGTTTTCGATGTTCAGCCACAGCGTGGTATTGGCCTGGGGCTTGAAGCTGGCGTAGAAATCCAGCAGCACGCCGGTGCCGCCGGTCTTGCGGGTCTGGAAGAAGTCGTAGCCTTCCTCGGTGGGGCCGGAGTACTCGGCACGCACGCCGGCCTGCACGCGCTGCTGCCACCAGCTGCCACCCACGTCCAGCGTCCAGTAGCGGTCGGGCAGGGCGGTGATGTCTTCCAGGTTGACGTATTCGATGGTGGGCGCGCTGGTGTGCGACCGGGTCCAGCTCAACGTGGCGTGGTAGTGCTCGCTGGCGTAGTGGGCTTCCAGTTCGATGCCCCGCATGCGCACGATGCCGGGCTGGTTCATCCAGCGGGTGGTGGTGGTGAAGTCATCGGCATCGAGTACGTCGGTCCAGGCGCTCAACTGCTCGTCGCTGTCGATGGCCACCACCCGCGGCGCCACTTCCGGCGGATGCACCACCAGCAGGTACTGCGGCTTGATGTAGTCGCGGATGCGGTTGTCGAAGCGGGTGACCCGCAGCTGGGCCAGGTCGCCGTCGACCAGCAGCGAGTCGGTACTGAGGTTGGCGCCGAACTGCAGGTTGCGCGAACGCTCGCGGCGCAGGAACGGGTTGGCGCCCACGCCATCGGCATCGCTCATGCCTTCCAGCGGGATCTTCTCGAAGAACATCTCCTGCACGCGCGGCGCGCGCGAGGTGCGCGAGGCTTCAACGAACAGCTGCAGCCAGTCGGTGGCCTGCACCGAGAACGCGAGGCTGGGGCTGAGCGCATGCTGGGTGCGGCGCACGTCGATGTCGCCGCCGCCGATGTCCGCACACTGGCCCGGCACATCCGAACAGACCGGGATGTGGCCGCTGATGCCATACCGTTCCTGGCGCAGGCCAGCGGTCAATGCGTAGCGGTCATGCTGCAGTTCAAGCGTGCTGAACACACTGTCCAGCTGGCTGCGGCCCTGCGGGTTGGCGCCGCGCAGGGTGGGCGTGTCGGCCACGAAGATGTCCGACTGGTGCTTGACGCCGGTGTTCCAGCGCGCCTGCACCGGGCCGATCTCGAAGCGGCTGGTGTTGTCTGCGGTCCAGCTGCTCAGGCTGCTGTGCGTGCGTCGGCCGATGTAGCTGGAATCCTCCACCGGCGGGTAGTACAGATGCGTCTTGTTGCCGGCGAAGGTGACACGCACGTCCAGCCACGGCGTGTAGGGCGTGTAGTGGTAACTGGCGCGCTGGTTGCGCGCGGTAATCTGCCACGGGTAGTTGTGGTAGAAGTCGTTTTCATAGTGCATGTGGCTCAGGTCCAGCCGGTGCTGGTCGCTGGGCTGCAGGCGCGCCTTCAGCAGCCAGCTGCGGGGTTGCTGGCTGGCCGGGTCGGCGCTGTTCTTCTGTCCATTGGCGGTTGCGTATTCGCCGCTGCGGCTGCTGCTGGCCGCTGCCAGCAGGCCGAACTGGCGGTCGCCACCGTCCTCGCTGTGGCGCCAGGCGCCGGCGAACGTACGGCCATCGCCGTAGCCGTTGTTGCCGTGGCGGTAACCGGCACGCAGGCCCCAGTCGCGGCCTTCGGCCAGCAGGTCGTCGATGTCCAGCGTGCGGAAGTTGGCACTGCCGGCCAGCGTGCCGGCGCCGTCAGCACCGGCCACCGCGCCGCGCTGCACGTCAACGCCGGCCAGCAGGAACGGATCGACATAGGCGAACGGGCCGCCGGAGCCATGCCCGGCGTTGTTGCGGAAGGTCTGGGTCACGCCGTCGATCATGGTGTTGACCCGGCCGGCGCCGGTCATGCCGCGGATGTTGACCTGCAGTCCCGGCTGGCTGCGGGAGTGGAAGCTGTGGCTGCCGGGCATCGAGCGCAGCAGGCTGTTGCCGTCCTGGCGCTCGGCCATGGCAACGCGCTCGCTGCCGACCTTGGGGGTGAAGCCGTCGGCGAGGGGGGCGACGTACTGGCTGGTGCCGGCACCGGCAGCCGGCCCGCGCGAGGTGTCGCTCTGCACGCGCAGCGGACCGGTACGGCGGCTGCCGTCGTCGCGCTGGGGCGGCGCGGGTTCGAGGGTGGCATGGCGGGCGTCGATGAAGCGCGGCCGCAGGGGGCTGCCGGCCAGCAGGCGGGTCAGCGCCTGGGCGTCATCGAAGTCACCCTGCAGGGCGGGGGCCACATGGCCAGCGGGGAGTGCGGTGGCCATCACCAGATCCACGCCCGTGAGGCGGCTGTAGGCATCCAGTGCCTGGGCCAGCGGCTGGGCGGGCAGATCGTAATGGCGTGTCGCTGCCTGTGCGCGGGCGGGTGCAGGCAGCAGTGGCAGGGCGCCGGCGCACGCCAGCGAGAGGGCAAGAACGAGGGGGCGGTGGCACAGCATCGAAGGCTCCAGGGGATGACGCAGGGCGTCGTTCACCTGGGTAGACGCGGCGGCAGGGCCGATGTCAGGGTGCATCGTGCGGCTCGTCGTGCGGCGCCACCCAGACCTGCACGTCACCGGGCAGGCGCAGCACGCGCACGTGCAGCTGCGTTGCCAGCTGGTCACGGCTTTCGGCAGCGCCATCGGCATTGCCGAGCAGGGTCACCGGTTGCTGGCGGAGGGCGGCGCCGATGATCCAGGTGTGGCCGCCGTGCCAGGCATCCAGGCCCTGCGCGACCTTGGCCAGCGGCGCCGACACCCAGTGCAGGCGTCGCTCGCGCCAGGCCAGTGCGCCGCTTTCCATGTCGGTCGCTGCGCTCGTGCCGTTGCCATCGAAGCGCATCTGCTGGCCTTCCTGCGCCTTGGCGTGGCCCGGGCCGCTGTCCACCCGCACCGTGTGCTCGGTGACGACCACCCTGCTGGCGTGCTCGCCCACGGCGACATCGAAGGCGGTACCCAGCGCGGTGACGGTGCCATGGGGTGTGTGCACCTGGAAGGGCCTGCCGGTGTCGGTGGCGACCTTGAACCAGGCCTGGCCGTGCTGCAGTTGCAGCTGGCGACGCGCGCCATCGATGCGCACGTGTACCTCGCTGCCGGGCGCAAGCTGCAGGTGCGAGCCATCGGGCAGGAGTTCGTCACGGATCTGTCCGGCGGCCGTGCGCACCACCTGCGCGGGGGGCGGGGTCACATGGCGGCTGTACAGGCCCAGCGCACACAGCAGCAGGACCGCGATACCGGCGTCGCGCAGGCGGCGACGCTGCCGCCGCTGCTGCTGCCGCTGCATGCTGGGCAGGCCTGTGCCGGCCTGCCAGAGCGCCTGCAGGTGCTGGTACTGCGCGGCGTGGCGCGGGTCGGCCGCATACCAGCGGGCGAAGGCGTTCTCGTCGCGGTGGCCGTCGTGGCCATCCAGCCACCAGCGGGCGGCTTCCCGGGCAATGGCGTCGTGGCTCACGCCTGCGGTACCTGCTGCACGGCGACCAGTGCACGCAGCAGGTGGCCGTGCGCGGTCTGCCGGGTGATGCCGAGCAGGCGCCCAATCTCGGCCAGCCCCATCTGCTCCACCCGGGCCAGCAGGAAGACCTGGCGTGACCGCGCCGGCAGGGCGGCGATGATCGCGTCGAGATGGCGCAGCTGCTCGGCGTCGAGCAGGCGCTGTTCGGGCAGCGGCGCGGGGTCGGCGATGGCCAGCAGCTGGGCGTCGTCCAGTGCTTCTTCGCGACGGCGCGCGCGCTGCCGGTAGTGGTCGGCGATCAGGTTGTGGGCGACGCGGTACAGGTAGGCGCGGCCGTTGCCCAGCAGTCCGCTGGCCGCGACCTTGATGACGCGCAGCCAGGTTTCCTGGACGACGTCATCGGCGTCGCTGCGTTGCGGGAGTTTGCGGCGGACGTGGGCATGCAGCGGCCGGTAATGGGCTGCGCACAGATGCGCGACATCCGTCGGTTCGACAGGCGTGGACACAGGGCGGGCGGGGGCAGTGTGGAGGAACAGCCCGCGGCGGCAAGGGCAGCGGCTGCACCTTACAGTAAAGGAGAATCATTTGCATCATCGCGACCTGGTCTGGCCTGGCCGGGTGCGGCCGGACGTCCGGTCAGGGGCCGCGGCTGGCGCTTCGCAGCTGCAGCAGCAGGCGGTGCGCCGGGAACGTGCGCAGCGTTGGGTGCCGGGATCGGTAGTAGGCGTTCCAGTAGCTCGCTGCGCGCTGGATGCTGCGATCCACGAAGGCAGGGTTCGCTCGGACCAGGGGCAGGTAGGCAGCCAGGCCGATCTGCTGCGCCTGCTGTTCGACGGCTACGGCGATCTCCTCGACGTACTCGCCCAGCAGCGCAAGGTGGAAGGCCAGGACCCACGGTGCCGATGCCGCGCCCAGCGTTTCAAGCGCGTGCTGGCGCAGATGGCCGTCCGGGTGGCGCGTCGCCAGGCAGAGGCACAGCAGGCGCGCGTCGCCCTGCAGCGAGGAGGCGAGGCGCATCAAGCGTGTGCCATCGGCATAGAGGCGGCAGGGGAAGCGCAGCGCTTCTCCGTCGAGCTGGATCTGGTGCTGGGCAAGGTTCGGGTGGGGCGTTGCCTCGATGCGGCGCAGGCGGTGCTGCAGATCCGTGGCGATGTCGCGCAGATGGGCGGGTACGTCGAGCATCGGCTGAGTATCGCCGCCCCTGACGGCCGGGCCAATGGCCAGGCCAGGCCGTTCAGAGTGGCCGGTACTGGATCTGTGCCGCCAGCACGCGCAGGCCATCGGCGCCACTGGACAGGATGCGCTCCTCGCCCACGCCCTTCAGGCGCTGCAGCTGGAAACCTTCTTCGGCGGGCAGGCGCGCGGCGAGGGCGTCCAGATGCTGCAGGGCGCCTGGGCCCTCGCAGTCGAACTGGCCCCAGTACTGGCCGTTGCGGTGGATGGTCAGGCGGTAGTGCATTACGGGGTCTCCGGCAGGTGCTGCAACCACTGCGCGAACATGGCGTTGGCTGCAGCGGCCAGCGGCGCGCCATAGCGACGGGCCTGCGCGCGCAGGTCGTTGGGGTCGATGCCGGCCTGGGCCAGTTCGAGGGTGTGGCCGATCAGCCAGCGCTCGAACTGGCGCGCATCCAGTTCCGGATGGCATTGCAGGGCGAGGGCATGGAGGCCGACTGCGAAGGCCTGGTGGCGGCAGGCCGGCGTGCTGGCCAGGCGCTGCGCGCCCTCGGGCAGCTCGAAGGCTTCGCCATGCCAGTGCAGCACCGGGATGCCCTGCAGGGCCTGCAACGGCGAGTGTTGGCCGTCTTCGGTCAGCAGCAGCGGGGCAAAGCCGATTTCCTTGCCGCCACTGGCCGCGACCGTGGCGCCCAAGGCGCGCGCCATCAACTGCGCGCCCAGGCAGATGCCCAGTGTCGGCCGCTGCTGCTGCAGGCGGCGTTGCAGCAGGGCGATGCTGTCGGCCACGAACGGGTAGAGGGCCGTGTCATTGACGCTGATCGGGCCGCCGAGCACGACCAGCAGGTCCGCATGTTCGGCGGGCTCCAGCGGATCGACGCCGGCCTGCAGTACCTGCACGGTCCAGCCCTGCGCGTGCAGCAGGGGCTGCAGCGTGCCGAGGTCTTCGAAGGCAACGTGCTGCAGCACGACGGCGTGCCTGCCGGCAGCGGTCGTCATGCGGGCTCCCCGGCGCTGGGCCAGTAGAAGCTGTCCGGTGTCGCGCGCGCTCCGAAGATCGCCTGGCCGACGCGGACCACGGTGGCACCTTCTTCGATGGCGACCTCGAAATCACCGGACATGCCCATCGACAGCTGCGACAGGTCGATGCCTGCCGGTGCAGTCTGCTGCAGCTGGTCGCGCAGTTCGCGCAGGCGCACGAAGCAGGCGCGTACGCGTTCGATCTCGGGGGTGAAGATGGCCAGGGTCATCAGCCCGCGCACGCGCAGGCGGTCGAAGGCGGGCAGCTGCTGTACGAAGGCCGCGACGGCATCCGGTTCCAGGCCGTACTTGCTGGGTTCGGCCGAGGTGTTCACCTGCACGAACACATCCAGGACGCGGTCTTCCAGCTGCAGCCGTTGCTGCAGGGCCTCGGCCACGCGCAGGCTGTCCAGTGCCTGGAATTCGCTGGCGAAGCGGGCGACATAGCGGGCTTTGTTGGTCTGCAGGTGGCCGATGACCGACCAGTGCACGCCGAGGTCGGCCATCGACTCGGCCTTGCGCTGGGCTTCCTGCACCTTGTTCTCGCCCAGCGCGTGGCAACCGGCGGCTACGGCCATGCGGATGCGGGCTTCATCGACGGTCTTGCTGACCGGCAGCAGGCGTACGCTGGCCGGGTCGCGGCCGGCGCGGCTGCAGGCCGTGGCGATGCGTTGGCGCACGGTGACCAGGTTGGCAGCGATCTGTTCGACGGACTGGGCGACGGGCCAGTCGGCGGCGGCAAGGGGCATGGGGGACCTCCAGTGCGGGTGGCCAGGGTGGGATACACTGGCACAGGACAAGGCTTAGTTTGGCATAGGACAAAATGAAAATCACCGGGCGTAGCGCCGAGGCCATCTTCGACAGCATCCGTGAGGGAATCGGCAGTGGCCAGCTGGCGGCGGGCAGCGTGCTGCCGCCGGTGCGTGAACTGGCCGAGCGGCTGGGCGTGAACCGCAATACCGTGGCGGCCGCCTACAAGCGGCTGGACGGTGCCGGCCTGGCCAGCACTGCCGGCCGCCGCGGCACGGTGGTGCGCGGGCCGGCACAGGCCATGGCCCGTGAGGGCAGCGCGCCAGGCCTGGCCCTGCGCGACCTGGCCGGCGGCAATCCGGACCCGCGCCTGCTGCCGGTGTTGCGCCTGCAGGCTGCTGCCCCCCGGCTCTATGGGGCGGACACGGTGGATGCGCGGATGCAGCGCCTGGCCCGTGCCTCGCTGGACCCGCATTGCCCGGCCGGCTATGCGCTGGAACTCACCCATGGTGCGGTCGATGGCATCGAGCGCCTGCTGGCGGCGTGGCTGCTGCCGGGCGACCGTATCGCCGTGGAGGATCCGTGCTTCCTCGGCAGCCTGAACGTGCTGGCGGCGGGCGGGCATGCGGTGCTGCCGGTGGCGGTGGACGCGCACGGCATGCAGGTGGAGGCGCTGCGCGCTGCGCTGGAGGCCGGTGCACGGGCGGTGCTGCTGACCCCGCGCGCGCACAACCCCACCGGCGCCAGCCTGGATGCGAAACGGGCGCGGGCGCTGCGCCAGCTGCTGGCGGGCTACCCGCAGGTGGCGGTACTGATCGACGATCACTATGCGCTGCTTTCGCAGCAGCCCTACCACTCGGTGCTGCCGGCCGATGACCGCCGCTGGGCGCTGCTGCGTTCGCTGTCCAAGGCGCTGGGGCCGGATTTGCGCCTGGCGTGGCTGGGCTGCGACGCCGCCACTGCCAGCCGTCTGCGCCTGCGCCTGGCTACCGGTACGGGCTGGGTCAGCCATCTGCTGCAGGATGCGGCCAGTGCCGTGCTGGAATCGGCGCCGCAGCGGGCGAAGATCACGGCGGCGGGCGAGCGGTACCAGCAGCGGTTGCAGTCGCTGCAGGCACAGCTGCGCGAACGCGGGATGCAGACGCCGCTGTCGATGGAGGGGCTGAACCTATGGCTGCCACTGCCGGAAGACAGCCACGCGCACGTGCTGGCACTGGCCGCGCGCGGCTGGCACGTGCGCGGGGGGGAAGTGTTTGCGGTGGCGGCGCCGGCACATGGGCTGCGCATCACCTGCGCGGCGCTGGGGACGACCGAGCTGCGCAGGCTGGCCGATGACCTAGTGGCGGTGTGCGGCTTGTAGCGTCGAGCTTGCTCGACTTCGTTTGGATTGTAGAGTCGAGCTTGCTCGACTGGCTTCTGCCAACAGAAGTCGAGCATGGCTCGACTCTACAGAAGCGGAAGTCGAGCAAGCTCGACTCTACAGAAACATTTCCGGGCGATCAGGGCGCGGCGTTGGCGCCCGGCCGCACGTAGTAGGTCTGGCCGGTGTCGTCCAGGAACACCAGTTCCGGCTTGCCCTGCCACGAGGTGAGCATGGCGCCGGTGTTGTTCTGGTGGCGCACCATCAGGCTGGCACCGCGATCGGGATTGGCCACGACCTTGAACACTTCAGTGGTGCCACTGGCATCGTCCAGGGTCAGCAGCGCTTCGCCACCTCGGTCGCTGGTGCCATAGGCGCCGCGTTCGGAACCGTCCGGCCCGAGCAGGATCATGCCCGACAGTGCGGTGGCACGCGGGCTCTGCGGTTTGCCCTTGCTGAGCGGGTCGGGCACGGGAGCGCCGAGAATGACGCGCGCCTGGCCTTTGTCATCGTGGATGACCAGGCCACGGGCTTCGATCACCCGTTGTGGCGATTGGCTGTGATGCAGGTTCCAGGCCGTCCAGCCGGAAACGAGCAGGGCGAGGGTCGAAACCCCCAGCGTGGTCAGCATCAGTGCGCGGGCCATCGTTCGTCCTTCCTTGGATGTGCCGACGATAGCGGATGCAAAAGCGGATGGGTAGGGCCGCGCGGTCAATGGAAATCGCGGCTGTGGCTGCGCAGGCCCTGCAGCAGTTCGTCCAGGCACAGCATGCGCTGCACGATCACATGCTGCACGCCATCGACGCGTTCCAGGCGGCCGTCGATCTGCATCAGCTGGGTATCGACCAGCACGCGGTGCTGGCGGTCGGCCACGTGTCGCCAGACCACGGCGTTGACCATGCCGGTCTCGTCTTCCAGCGTGAGGAACGTGACCCCGCTGGCAGTCTGCGGGCGCTGCCGCATGCGTACCAGCCCGGCGATGCGGACGCGGCGGCCATGGCCGTGGCCGCCCAGCTGTGCAGCGTCCAGGCACCCGCGGCTGCGCAGTTGCGCGCGCAGGAAGCTGATCGGGTGGCGGCCGAGCGTGGTGCCGGTGCTGCGGTAATCGGCCTGCATGTCTTCCCACGCACTGGGCAGCGGCAGCGCCACGCGTGCCTCGGCGGTGGCACGGGCCTGGTCGAACAGCGGCAGCCGGTTTTCCACGCCGGAAATATCCCAGCGCGCACGATGCCGATGCCCGCTGAGCCCGCGCAGCGCGCCAGCGTCGGCCAGCAGCCCCTGCTGGCGGCGGTCCAGCCCGGTGCGCTGGCACAGGTCGCCGACATCGTCGAACGCGCGCTGCGCGCGCTCGCGCATCAGCGCCTGCACGGCGGCTTCGCTGCAGCCATCGACCAGGCGCAGGCCAAGCCGGATCGCCGCCGGGCCCTTGCTGAAATCCAGGGTGCAGTCCCAGTCGCTGTGGCGTACGTCCACCGGCAGCACCGTGATGCCATGCCGGCGCGCGTCCTGCAGCAGCTGGTCGGGGCTGTAGAAGCCCAGCGGCTGGCTGTTGATGAGGCTGGCGGTGAATGCAGCCGGGTGGTGGCACTTCAGCCAGCAGCTGGCATAGGTGAGCAGGGCGAAGCTGGCCGCATGGCTTTCGGGAAAACCATAGCTGCCGAAGCCCTTGATCTGCTCGAACAGGCGCTCGCCGAACTCCAGGCTGTAGCCGCGGTCGAGCATGCCGGTCAGCAGCTTTTCGCGATGCGGCTCCAGCCCGCCATGGCGTTTCCACGCGGCCATCGAGCGACGCAGTGCATCGGCCTCGCCGGCACTGTAGCCGGCGGCATCCACGGCCAGCTGCATCACCTGTTCCTGGAACAGCGGCACGCCCAGGGTGCGCGCGAACACGCGTTCCAGCTGTGGCGGATAGAGTGGGTTTTCCGGGTCGTTCAAGGCTTCCGGGCCCTGTTCGCGAAGGATCCGCCGGCGCTCCAGGTAGGGGTGCACCATGTCGCCCTGGATCGGCCCCGGGCGCACGATCGCCACTTCGATCACCAGGTCGTAGAAGGTGCGTGGCTGCATGCGCGGCAGCATCGCCATCTGCGCGCGCGACTCGATCTGGAACACGCCGATGGTTTCTGCGGCGCAGATCATGTCGTAGGTGGGGCCGTCCTCGTCTGGAATCGCATCCATGCGCCCTGCGTGCAGGCCGTGCTGCTGCAGCATGGCCAGGCACTTGCGGATGGCGGTGAGCATGCCCAGCGCCAGGCAGTCGACCTTCATCAGGCCGGTGGCATCGAGGTCATCCTTGTCCCACTGGATGACGGTGCGCCCGGCCATGGCCGCGTTTTCCACCGGTACGAGGGTGGACAGCGGGTGTTCGGAAATGACGAAGCCACCCGGGTGCTGCGACAGGTGGCGGGGGAAGTCGATCAGCTCTTCGGTGAGTGACAGCAGCCGCCGCATCAGCGGCGTGTCCGGATCGAAGCCGCGTTCGCGCAGGGTATCCGGCAGCGGGATGTTGCCGCCCCAATGATCCATCGCTGCGCCCAGCTCGTTCACCTGGTCCATCGGCAGGCCGAGCGCACGGGCGACATCGCGGATCGCGCTGCGGCCGCGGTAGCTGATTGCCACGGCGGTCAGCGCGGCGCGCTCGCGGCCATAGCGGTTGAACACGTACTGCAGCACTTCCTCGCGGCGCTCGTGTTCGAAGTCGATGTCGATATCCGGCGGCTCATCACGTTCATCGGAAATGAAACGCTCGAACAGCAGGTTGCTGCGCGCCGGGTCGATCTCGGTGACGCCCAGCACGAAGCACACCGCCGAATTGGCTGCCGAGCCGCGCCCCTGGCAGAGGATCTTCTGCTCGCGGGCGAAGCGGACGATGTCCTGCACGGTGAGGAAGTAGGAGGCGTAGTTCTTCTTGGCGATCAAGGCCAGTTCGTGCTCGATCTGCTTGCGCTGCGCCGGCTGGATGCCCCACGGCCAGCGCTCGGGAATCCCCTTTTCCACCAGCGCACGCAGCCAGCTGTCCGGGGTCTCCCCTTCGGGCACCAGCTCGCGCGGGTAGGTGTACTGCAACTGGTCCAGGGTGAAGTGGCAGCGCTCGGCGATGCGCAGGGTCTCGGCCAGCAGCTCGGGCGGATACAGCCTGGCCAGCGCGCTGCGTGGGCGCAGGTGGCGCTCGCCATTGGGAAACAGCCGCCAGCCGGCTTCGGCCACGCTGCAGCGGTGGCGGATCGCGGTCAGCGTGTCCTGCAGGGCGCGGCGGCGGCGCACGTGCATGTGCACATCGCCGCTGGCCACCAACGGCAACGCGTGGCGTTCGCCGAAGGCCTGCAGCTGCTGCAGGCGGCGCACATCGTCGTGTTCGTGGTGCAGTTCCACCGCCAGCCACAGGCGGTCGTTGAAGGCGGTGCGCAGCGTCTGCAGGTGGCTGGCATCGGGCTGCCGGTCCAGCCACAGGCACAGCAGGCCGTCGGCCAGGCCGTGCAGGTCTTCGCGCAGGCAGCGGTATTCGCCCTTGCCTGCGCGCCGCCGGCAGGTGGTGATCAGCTGGCACAGGCCGGCATAGGCATCCTGGTCGGTGCACAGCAGGGCGATCTTCGGCCCGTCCTCGACCTGGAATTCGGCGCCGACGACCAGCGCCACGCCGTGCGTCTTCGCCGCCTGCCAGGCCCGCACGATGCCGGCCAGCGAACACTCATCGGTGATCGCAACGGCGCGGTAGCCCTGGCCGGCGGCGCGCGCGAACAGCTCGTCGGCGGTGGACGCGCCGCGCTGGAAACTGAAGGCCGACAGGCAGTGCAGTTCGGCATAGGCAGGGGAGGCGGCGTGCATGGCGGTTCAACCGAACCAGCCGTGCAGCATCCATGGTGCATGCGGGTCGTTGCGCGGGCGGAAGGCCCAGCCGCGCTGGCCGTGCGCGGTCTCCACCACGTAGTAGTCGCGGCGCGCATCGGCGTGGTCCCACCAGCCCGATTCGATCCGCTCCGGCCCGGCGATGATGCGCAGGCGTGGGTCGCGCAGCGGCTGCGGTGCCTCCAGCAGCCAGCCGGGGCGCAGCGGCCAGTACGCGGGCGGCTTGGCGGCGGGCTGCGGGCCGCTGGCACATTCGGGGCGATGGTCGGCCTGCACCGCCAGCGGCTGCACGGCATCATCGCCAAGGCGCGCCCGCAGCCGCTCGCGCAGCTGGGTCCACGGCATTGCCTGCGCCGGGCGGGTGTCGAACAGATCGCGTGCGGCCGGCACGAACGGCGGCAGGTGTTCGGCCTGCAGGCGCAGCGCCCGGCTGCCGGCAGGCAGGGCAAAGGCCTCCATGCGGTTGCGGGCGATCTCGAACAGCAGCGCGGCATCGCGTTCGGGCGCCAGCAGGCCGATGGTCAGCACGCTGGCCGGCAGCAGGTCGTGTTCGAAATACAGGTCGAAGCGCTGCACGCCCCCATCGCGCGAACACAGGAACGCAGCCAGGTCCAGCAGCAGGCGGCGCAGCGGAAACAGCAGCGCCTGGCTGGATTCGATCTCGTACTCGAATTCGATGCGTGCATCGAACCGGTCAGGAGGCTGGTAGTAGCGCAGTGGCGCGGTGGGCAGGCCGCGCAGCGCATCCAGCTGCTGCAGCACATCGGGGGCAAAGCGCCGGGCCAGGCTGTCGCGCGGCAGTTCGAGCACCGCGCCCAGCGTGCGCAGGCCGGAGCGGCCCAGCACGGTGACCGCCTCGGCGGGCAGCCCGCAGCGTGACAAGGGCAGCGGCGCCAGCAGGGCCGGCAACTGCTGCGCATCGATGCCCAGGCCGTCGTGCACGTTGGCCAGCACGCGCGCGGCATGCGGGGTGGGCGCAGCCACCAGGCGGTGGCGGAAGCCCAGTTCGTGCAGGCCATCGCGCAGGCGTTTCTCGATCTTCAGCCAGTCACCGAACAGGGCACGGCTGGCGCCGATTTCCATCACCAGCGCATGCGGAAAATCGAGGCTGACCTGCGAACTGTAGGCGTAGGCCCAACTGGCCAGCAGCTGGCGGGTCTGCTGCTCGGCGCTGGGGTCGTAGTCGTGCAGCTGCATGTCCTGCACCAGCACCTGTGCGGCCGACAGCAGCATGCCCGGGCGCAGGCCGGCCGCGCGTGCTGCTGGGCTGACCGCGCGCAGCACGCGGCGCTGCGCCGGCCCCTGCAGCAGCACCAGCGGCCGCTGCGGGTCCGGCTGCAGGCGCAGCACGCTGTCCAGCGCCAGCTGCGGTAACAACAGGCAGGCCCAGTGCATGGCGCGGCCTCAGTGGGCAACGGCCAGCGGCAGCGGTTGCGCCGGTGGCAAGCCGCCGCGGCACTTCAGCACCCGCACCTGGCCGTGGTCGAGCTGCAGGCGCAGGCTGGCCGGCGAGGGATTGCGCGCAGCGCGCACCTCGCGGAACACGAAGCCAAGGCACTGGCCGCTGTCGGCGGCAACCTGCAGGCGGCGCAGCGAGCGGTCATCGGCCTGCTGTGGCTGCGGCCAGCACAGCACCGCCGCACAGGCGGCCGAGCGCAGGCATTGTTCGGCCGCCCACAGGGCCTGCTTCGGCGTGGCGTGGATGATCTGCAGCTGGGCCAGGTCCAGCCCGGCCGCGGCCCAGGCCGGGGCGTGCGGGCGGTAGGGCGGGGCGACCAGCACGATAGGCCGGTCGCGCTGGCTCAGCCTGGCCAGCGCCGGCCAGACCAGGGCCAGTTCACCCACGCCGGGGGCGTCCTGCAGTACCTCGCACAGGCCGCTGGCGGGCCAGCCGCCGCCGGGCAGGCGGGCATCCAGCGCCGGGTGGCCGCTGGCCAGGTGGTCGCTGGCCGGCCCGTTGCGCGCCGGGCCACGCCACAGCTGTCGGCCGTCCAGCAGGCGGTCGAGCGCGACGACGGCACCCATCAGCTGGTCCCCCGGGGGAGGGGCCAATCAGGCTGGAAGCGACAGGGATGAACGGAAACGGCTGGCATGGAGCGAGTGTCGGCAGACCGGCATCAGGGGCTGGGACCAGACATGCTACTCGTCTTGTGAGTAGAATTACTAATGAAATTGGAGGGTCGGGTTTCAGGTTGCTGAAGCGGTAAAGCATCCACGCATGGCGTGGATCTACCAGGCCGATGAGTAGATCCACGCCATGCGTGGATAGGCAAAAGGCGACCGAATCGGTAGATCCACGCCATGCGTGGATGGGCAAAAGGCGACCGAATCGGTAGATCCACGACATGCGTGGATAGGCAAAAGGCGACCGAATCGGTAGATCCACGCCATGCGTGGATAGGGCAAAAGGCGACCGAATCGGTAGATCCACGCCATGCGTGGATGGGCAAA
>NZ_JACVTT010000082.1:0-21626 GCF_016624665.1 Stenotrophomonas sp. S39
GTCCCCCTCAACCGGACCCACCCCGCCAACCCACGGAATGCAGGCTTTTGAAGTTGAAGTTGATTCTGCAGGTGCAGGGCTGCAAGCCCTGCAAAAAACCTACCGCCCAAGTACCCGCGCGATCGCTTCGACCAGCAGCTCACCGGTCACCGGCTTGCGCAGGAACCCGCCGATGCCCGCCGCCTTCACCTGCTCCTGCAGGTCAGCATCGGTCCGCGCCGTCACCGCCAGCAGCGGCAGCATGTAGCCCTGGTTGCGCAGGTGCTGGGCCAGCTCGAAACCACTCAGGCCCGGCAGGTCCAGATCCAGCAGGCCAACATCGAAGTCGCCCGCGCTGATCTCGCGCAGCGCCGCCAGCGCGTGGCCCGCATGCACCACCTGGTGCCCGCGCGCGGACAGCAGGCCAACCACCACATCGGCCACGGTGGCATCGTCTTCCACCAGCAGGATGCGCAGCGCCGGCATGTTCGCCACTGCGCCCTCACCCAGCACCGCCTCACCCGCCTCGCCCACGCCATCCTGCTGCAGCGGCAGCGGCAGGCTCACTTCGAAGCGGGTACCACTGCCCAGCTGGCTCTCCACCCGGATACGGCCCTGCATGGCCTGCGCCAGCTCGCGGCAGATGGCCAGGCCCAGGCCACTGCCACCGTACTGCGCTGCAGTGCGGGCGCCGTCGGCCTGCTCGAAACGGCGGAACAGGCGCTGCTGCTGTTCCTGGCTGATGCCCGGGCCAGTGTCGTGCACCTCGAAGTGCAGGCCACGCGGGCCGTCCTCGCAGCGCGCGTGCAGGGTGATGGTGCCGCGACTGGTGAACTTCACCGCGTTGGACAGCAGGTTCAACAGGATCTGCCGCACCCGCATGGCATCGCCGGTGGCCTGCAGGCCCGCCGGCAGCTGGTTGTCCAGCACGAAGCGCAGGCCCTTCTGGGCGGCCAGCGGGCCCATCAACGCGGCCAGGTCCTGCAGCAGGCCGTTCAACGCGAACGGTCGAGACTGCAGTTCCAGCCGCCCCGATTCGATCCGGGCCAGGTCCAGTGCATCGTTCACCAGGTGCAGCAGGTGCTCGCCGGCATGGCGGATCGACTGCGTGTACCCGCGCTGCTGCGGGTCGAGCGGCGAGGCCAGCAGCAGTTCGCTCATGCCCAGCACGCCGGTCATCGGCGTGCGGATTTCGTGGCCCAGGTTGGCCAGGAACCGGGTCTTGGCAGCCGAAGCCTGCTCGGCCAGTTCCTGCTTGTGCAGGGCCAGCTGATAGGCGTGCTTGCGCTGCAGGCGGCGCCGGTACAACCAGGCGAACCAGCTGGTCAGCAGCAGGCCGATCGAGGCCAGCACCAGCACGCCGGACAGGCTGCGCCACCACGGTGGCTGCACGTGGAACTCCAGGGCTTCCACCCGCGACCAGACGTGGTCGGCCGAACGGGCCTGCACTTCCAGCCGGTACGCGCCCGGCGGCAGGCGCGAGAACAGGCGTTCGCCGCCCGGCCCGACTTCCACCCAGTCCGGGTCGTAGCCGGTCAGCCGGTAGCGGTAACTGTTGGATGCCGAGTCGGCAAAGGACAGCAGGCGCGCGACGATGCGCAGGTCGCGGTCGCCATCGGCGATCTGCAACGGCGTGTCGTGGGTCAGGTCCAGCACCTGTTCGTTGCGGCGCACCTCCACCCGCTCGATCACCAGCGGCGCGCGCCGGGTCGATGGGCGTACCAGCGTGGGATCAAACGCAACCACGCCAGCCGGCGTGCCGGCCACCAGCCGCCCGCTCGCGGTGGCGATCAGCGTGTGGTCGCGGAATTCCTGGCTGGGCAGGCCGTCGTGGACACCGTACAGGCGCACGCTCTGGCCAGAGTCCCCCACCCGCACCAGGCCGCGCGCACCGCTGGCCCAGGCCACGCCCTGCGCATCGACCACCAGGCCGGTCGCGGCAATGGCCGGGTAGCCCTGCTCGCTGCCGATCACCGCCTGCCGCTCCAGCCGCCCGTTGCGCCAGAGGTAGCGCGACAGGCGCCCGTCCTCGGACAACCACACCTGGCCATTGGCGCCGACGTCGATCGCATACACCGGCGTGGCCGGCGCCCCGGGAACCGGCTGGAAGCGCTGCGCATCGGGCTGCCACTGCAGCAGGCCGCGGCTGCTGGCCAGCCAGATCCGGTCCTGCGGCCCACATTCGACATCCATGTTGAGCTGGCCGGCCTGCAGGCCGTCACGCCCGTTTTCCAGCTGCCGGCGCAGGTGGCCGTCCAGGTCACGCTGCTGCAGGCCCGAGGGCAGCATCAGCCACAGGCTGTCGCCGTCGCAGGTCATCATCGCATCGATGTTGCCCTCCATCGTGGCATCGGCGCCGCTTTCCCCGTCCCAGCGCCGCAGCGCGCCACTACGCGGGTCGTAGCGCAGCAGTGCGTCGGTGGAACCGACCCATACCTGGCCGCGTCGATCCTCGCGCACCGAGGTCAGCCAATGCATGCCATTGAGGAAGGTCCGATGCTGTTCGATGTCGCCACTGCGCGGATCGAAACGATCCAGCGCACCGTGGCTGCCAACCGTCCACACCCCGCCATTGGCCGAGGGGCTGGTGCCCAGCACGTAGGCATTGCGCAGCGACGATGGATCGTCCTCCAGCCGCGAGAACACCGAGAACTGCCACCAGCGCGGCAGCAGGTGCCACAGGCCGGCATTGGTGCTGGCCAGCCAGATGCCGCCTTCGCGGTCTTCGTAGGCCCCCGCCCAGTTCGGCCGCACCTGGCCGCGCGCCACCGCGCTGTACAGCGGCACGGTCTGGTACTGGCCATTCACTGCGCGGCCCAGGCCACTGCGGGTGTCCAGCCAGTGCCCGCCCTGCTCATCGCGCAGCATCATGCCCAGCACCTGGTCATCGGCCGGCAACTGCCACGGCGGCGCCTCGAAGTGGCCGTCGGGCCGGCGCACGGTGGCGCCGGCCACGGTGCTGATCCACAGGCTGCCGTCGGGTTCGGCGGTCAGGCCATTGACCAGCTGGCTGGGCAGCATACCGGCCTCGATGCGCTCGAAATCGGTACCGGTCCAGCGCGCGACGCCGTGCTTCGTGCCCACCCACAAGGTGCCGTCGGGCAGGGTCGCCAGGAAGGGGATCGAGGCGGCCGGCACGCTGCGCGGGTTGTCTACTTCGGGCAGGAAGCGCTGCAGGCGGTCACCGCGATCCAGCCGGTACAGGCCACCGCCGTAGGTGCCGAACCAGATGGCGCCGTCCGGCGTCGAGGCCAGGCTCCACACCGTGTTGCTGGCCATCAACGGCTGGCTGCTGCGGTCGTAGAAGCGCAGCTGCCGGCGATCGGCCGACATCCGCACCACGCCCGCATTCTCGGTACCGATCCACAGCTCGTTCTGGGCATCGACCAGCACGGTCCAGATGCGGTTGTCGCGCAGCCCGTCCTCGGAACGCCAGACGCGGTAGTTGCGCCCGTCGTAGCGGGCGAGGCCGTCATTGGTGGCGATCCACAGGTAGCCGTAGCGGTCTTCGGCCATGCGGTTGACGGTGTTGGACGGCAGCCCGTCGAACACGGTCACCTGCCGCGGGGTCGGCGGCACCGGCTGCGCGGCCACGGGCGCCAGCACGCACAGGAGGATCAGCAGCAGCGTCGCTGCCCGCAGATACGCCACCGATTGCCTCCTCACGCTGCCTGTTGATGGACCCCGCGTTGTGCGGCGTCGGCATGGTAAACCGAAAGTCAGGGCATTCACGCCAGCGATTGTCCCGATCAGACGTCTATCTGGCGTTTCGACCGGGCCTGGAGGATTGCCGACACCAGCAGGTCACCGGTCACCGGCTTGCGCAGGAAACCATCGAAGCCGGCGGCAAGTACCTGGGTTTCCGCATAGGCATCGGAACGCGCGGTCACCGCCACCAGGGGCAGCTCGTAGCCCATCGCGCGCAGCTGGCGGGCGATGGCGGTGCCATCCAGCGCGGGCAGGTCCAGGTCGAGCAGGCCGACATCGAAGCCGTCGGTGGCGATCTCCGAAAGCGCACCCAGCCCATGCAGCACGTGCACCACCTGGTGCCCGCGCGCGCGCAGCAGGCCAGCGATGACGTCGGCCACGGTGACATCGTCCTCCACCAGCAGGATGCGCAGGGCGGGCAGCACCGGCACCGCGGCCGCCTCGCTCTGCGGCGACGCCGCCTGGCGCGTCCACGGCAGCGGCACATGCACGCGGAAACGCGCGCCCTTGCCCAGCTGGCTGTCCACGTCGATGTGCCCGCCCATCGCCACGGCCAGTTCCTGGCAGATCGCCAGCCCCAGCCCGCTGCCGCCATAGCGCGAGGCCGTGCGCGGCCCGTCGGCCTGCTCGAAGCGGTGGAACAGCCGGCGCTGCTGCTCGGCATTGATGCCCGGGCCGCTGTCGCTGACCTCGAAAGTGACCGCGCCGCCCCCCTCCTGCAGGTGGGCGCCCAGCCCCACGTAGCCACGCTCGGTGAACTTGATCGCATTGCCAAGCAGGTTCAGCAGGATCTGCCGTATCCGCATTTCATCACCGCTGACGCAGATCGGTCCGGGCAGCGCGTCCTCGCGCCGGAACGCCAGCTGCCGCTGCTGCGCCATCGGCTGCATCAGCGCCTGCACCTGGTCGAGCAGGCCGTTCAGATCGAACGGACGGATATCCAGCTCCAGCCGCCCGGCCTCGATGCGGGCCAGGTCCAGCGCGTCGTTCACCAGCCGCAGCAGATGGCTGCCGGCCTGCTGGATCGAGCCGGCGTAGCTGCGCTGCACCGGGTCCAGTTCGGTGGCCAGCAACAGCTCGCTCATGCCCAGCACGCCGGTCATCGGCGTGCGTACCTCGTGGCCCAGCGTGGCCAGGAAGCGGCTCTTGGCCTGCGAGGCCTGCTCGGCCAGCTGCTGCTTGTGCACGGTCAGCTGCCACTGCTGGCGCCGCCGCAGGCGCCGGCGGATCGACCACACCGTCACCAGCAGCAACAGCGAACCCAGCATCAGGTAACCGAAGATGGCCATGCCACTGCGCCACCACGGTGGCAGCACTTTCACCTGCAGCCGCTGCGAGGCCGTCCACGGCCCGCTGGCGGTGGCGGCCTGCACTTCGATGGAATACAGCCCCGGCGGCAACCGCGACAGCGTGCGCTGGCCATCGCCGCCCTGCTCCACCCAGTTCTGGTCGTAGCCGTCGACGCGGAACCGGTAGCGGTTGCCCTGCGGGTTGGCATAGGACAGCAGGCGCGCGTCGATCTGCAGGTCGCGATCATCCGGGCCCAGCAGCAGCGTGCCGTCCGCCGGCAACGGCTGCCAGCCACGCGCATCGTCGCGGCGCACGCGCACCTGCGCGATCACCAGCTGCGACGGCGGCAGCACGACATCGGCCGCGTCGGGATCGAAACCGACCAGGCCGGTCTGGGTCACCGCCAGCACGCGGCCGTCGGCGCCGATGGCCGGCGGCCGACCGGTGAACTCGGCATCCGGAAGGCCATCGCGTTCGTTGAACTGCTGCACGCGCCGCGTCTGCGGATCCCAGCGCACCAGGCCACGCGGCGTGGTGGCCCACACGCGTCCATCACGGGCCAGCGCCAGCCCGCCCATGCTGACCGGCGGCATGCCGTAGGTCGCGTCGACGCGCTGGATCAGGCGCAGGCCCAGGCCATCCCACTGGTAGCGTTCGAATGCGCCCTGCCTGGCCAGCCACAGCTGCTGCGGGTCGATCCAGACCAGGTCGTAGATCTGCCCCTGCGACACGCCGGGCACGGCCACGAAGCGCTCGGCCTGCTCGCGCCAGATGCCCATCGCGCCGACCAGCCAGGCCTGCCCGCGCGCATCGAAGCGGATCTGCTCCACCGGCGCATCGCCTTCGCCGCGCAGCGCCGCCAACTCGAAGGTCCGCAGCACCCGGCCATCGGCCGCACGCTGCTGCAGGCCCATGTTCATCACCGATATCCAGACCGTGCCGTCCGGGGCCTGGCGCATCAGGTCGATGCGCTGGCGCAGGTCGGCGCCACCGGCGATGGGCCAGTCGCGCAGCGTGCGCCGGGCCGGGTTGTAGACGCTGAGGCGTCCGGCCCGACCCAGCCACAGCTGGCCATCCGGGCGCGGCAGCACCGACCATACCGCGCCGCTGCCCAGCTCGCGGTCGCTGGCCAGCAGGCTCAGCGTGCCCTGTGCGTTGATCTGGTAGACGCCGTGGGCCGAGCCGACGAAGTAGTTGCGGCCATCGCTGGCCGCGCTCAGCAGGTACTGGCTGTCCAGCGGGCGTCCATCCAGCTGGTACCACGTGGAAAAACGCCGCCAGTCCGGCGGCAGGTAGGCCAGGCCCTGGGTCAACAGCGCAACCCACATGCCCCCTTCATGATCCTGCAGCAGATCCAGCACGCCGCTGTGGCTGGTCAGGAAGCCACTGCCGCGGTCGCCCTCCAGCCGCCGCAGCTGGCTCGCATCACCGCGCAGCAGGCCGTCGGAAGTGCCAGCCCAGTAGCCCCCCTGGCGATCGGCCAGCACCATCGCCGAACGCAGCTGGGCGCTGTCGGCCCAGCGCGGCCGGCTCACCCGGTCCTGCGCATCGATCCGGTACAGGCCATCGTTCTGCGTGCCGATCCAGATCGCGCCCTCGGCATCACGGCTCAACCGCAGCACGCTTACCGCGCCCAGTTCGCGCGCGGCGACGGCTTCGAATGCCGTGCCGTTCCAGCGCGCCAGGCCCGCTTCGGTGCCCAGCCACAGGCGGCCCTGCGCGTCGACCAGGCTGCTGTAGATGGTGTCGCTGGGCAGCCCACCCGGTGCCTGCCGGAAGAAACGCAGGCTGCCGTCCTCGCCGAAACGACAGACGCCGTGGGTGCTGCTGCCAACCCACAGTGCCTCTTCGGCATAGGCCAGCGTCCAGACCTGGCCTTGGCATTCGTTGTTGAGTGCGTCGAAGGAGATGAAGCGCTCGCGGTCCGCATCCAGCCGGGCCACGCCCTTGCCGTTGATGCCGACCCAGACGCGGTCGAGCGGATCGACCAGCAGCGTCTCGATCTCGTTGCCGGGCAGCGAGCCGGGCTGTTCCGGATCATGCTGCCAGACCCGCAGGGTGCCGCCGTCATAGCGCGCCAGGCCACCGTCGGTGGCGGCCCAGATGTGCCCGCTGCGGTCTTCGGCCAAGGCAAGGACCATGCGCGACGGCAAGCCTTCGGCCGCACCGAATCGGCGCAGGCGCGGTGTTTCACCAGCCATGTCGAAGGTCGCCGCCGAGGTGGCCAACGCCATCAGCAACAGACCTGCCCCCGCGATGCACCGCCAGTACCGGCGCCAGCCGCTCTTCATCCTGAACCCCCTGTCCTGCGCCGATTGTCACACAGGGCCGGGGTCATCGCTGCAACAGGCTGTTTCCAGCGGCATTGCCACCACGAACTGTTGCAGCCGTGCACACAGCGCAGTGCAGGGCCTGTGCGTATGATCGAGGCACCTTTCCGCCGAGCCCTGCCGATGCGTTCCTGCCTGGCCCTGCTGCCCCTGCTGCTTGCCGCCGCCCCGGCGTGGGCGGGCAACGATGCCTGGCGCATCGACCCGGTGCATACCCGTGTGTTGTTCGCCATCGACCATGCCGGCTATTCGCAGGCCATGGGCACGATTTCCGGCAGTGCGGGACAGCTGCGGTTCGATCCCGACAACTGGCGGGAGGCGACTCTGGACGTTGAGATCCCCGTGTCGCGATTGGACCTGGGTGATGCCAAGTGGAACCAGGCCACCCTCGCCCGCAGCCTGCTCGATGGCGAACGCTTCCCCACCGCGCGCTTCGTTTCCACCCACGTCGAGCCGGTCGACGAGAAGCATGCGCAGGTCGCCGGCACCTTGACCCTGCGCGGGGTCAGCCAGCCGGTGGTGCTCGATGTCACTCTCAACGCGGTCAAGCGCTATCCGCTGCCGCCGTTCCGCCGCACCGTCGGCTTTTCCGCCACCACCACATTGAGCCGGCGTGCCTTCGGCATCACCGCGTGGCCGGGCGTCATCGGCGATGCCGTACAGGTGAGGATCGAGGCAGAAGCCGCGTTCGACCGCAGCGATACGCCGGGAACTCCCGCCCCTGATTCCCACTCCGACAGCACGACGGCCCCCAAGGATCCCCGATGACCGCCAAGAACACTCCCGCCGCCTGGGGCAGTGTCAGCCAGACCCTGCACTGGCTGATCGCCCTGCTGATCCTTGCCCTGGGCATCGTCGGCCTGACCATGGGTGAACTGCCCAAGACGCCGAAATATTTCTGGGTCTATACCGCGCACAAGTCCATCGGCATCACCGTGCTGGCACTGGTGCTGTTCCGCCTCGGCTGGCGCCTGTATGCCGGTGCGCCGAAGCCGGTGCCGGGCGTGCCCAGCTGGCAGGAACGCATCGCCAGCGCTACCCACGTGCTGCTGTACGTGCTGATGTTCGCCATTCCGCTGTCCGGCTGGCTGTATGACTCGGCCAGCGGCCTGCGTCCGTTCCGCTGGTTCGGCCTGGTCGACGTGCCCAAGCTGAGCGGCCCCGACCCGCAGACCGTCGCGGTGTCCCATGCCATCCACGAGTACGGTTTCTGGCTGTTGATCGCGGTGGTGCTGGCCCATGCCGGTGCTGCCTTCTACCACCACCTGTTCCAGCGTGATGCCACCCTGTCGCGGATGTTGCCGCGCGGCTGGCTCGCCTCCCCCCAGAAGGACTGACCCATGACCCTGAAACTGACCACCCCGGCCGCCGTGGCCGCCGCCCTGGCCGGCATGCTGGCCACCGCCCCGGTGCTGGCCGCCGATTACGCCCAGGCCCCCGGCGCCGGCTCGATCCTGGTGTTCGCCACCAAGTACGACGGCGAAGTGTTCACCGGCAGCTTCCCGGGCTTTGCCACCAAGCTCAGCTTCGACCCGGCCAACCCGGCTGCTGGTTCGCTGGACGTGGTGATCCCGCTGGCCGGCGCCAAGAGCGGCAACAGCGACCGTGACTCGACCCTGCAGGGCGCCGATTTCTTCAATGTCGGCAAGTTCGCGACCGCGCACTACACCGCCAAGGGTTTCCGCGCCGTGGGCAACGACCAGTATGCCGCCGACGGCACGCTGGAACTGCGCGGCGTCAGCAAGCCGGTCACCCTCACCTTCACCTGGAAGCCGGGCACGCAGCCGGTGCTGACCGGCAAGGCAACGGTCAAGCGCCTGGACTTCGGCGTGGGCGGCGGCGACTGGGCCGACACCAAGACCATCCCGGACGAGACCTCGATCAGCACGATCGTCAAGTTCGACGCGAAATAACACGGGCCTGCCGCCGGGCATGGCCCGGCGCTACCTTGGAACGTTGATGTCGGGTAGCGCCGGGCCATGCCCGGCGGATTCACCCCGCAGCCAGCCAGGCCTGCACGCCGGCCGCATCGAACGGCCAGTCCAGCTCGCGGTCGCCGGCCTCGTCGCGCAGCACCGGCACCCGCGCGCCATAGCGCGCCTCCAGCCCGGGCTGGTCGTCCAGGAACACCGAATCGAACTCCGGCGCCCTTGCCTTGGCCAGCTCGGCCAGGGCCATGTCGCAGAGGTGGCAATCATCACGCTGGAACAGGGTCAACACAGGTCCGGCCCCCTTGGCGGAAATGCTGCGCCGCGGCCATGGCGGGCGGCATGAACCGCTAGAATAGCGGTCTCTTCCGGTACCCGCAGTACGGCAACCATGGCTGTCAGCACGTTCGACGTTTTCAAGATCGGCATTGGCCCGAGCTCCTCGCACACCGTCGGGCCGATGAAGGCCGCCGAGCGCTTCATCCACCGCTGGCTGCTCGATCCGGGCCGGCTGCATGAAGTGGCGCGCATCCGCGCCGACGTCTACGGTTCGCTGGCCCTGACCGGCCGCGGCCACGGTACCGACAAGGCCATCCTGCTCGGCCTTGAGGGCCAGCGCCCGAACCTGATCGACCCGGACATCATCCCGGCCACCCTGGAACGCATCCGCAGCAGCAAGCGCATCCAGCTGATGGGCCAGCACGAGATCGCCTTCGACGAGAAGCGCGACCTCGGCATGAACAAGCGCCAGAAGCTGCCGTACCACACCAACGGCATGCGCTTCACCGCCTACAACGCCGAGGACGAAGTGATCGCCACCCGCGATTACTACTCGGTCGGTGGCGGCTTCGTGGTCAACCAGGACGATGCGGCCGATGACCGCATCGTGCCCGATGAAACCCCGCTGCCCTACCCGTTCAAGAGCGGCGATGAACTGCTGGCGCAGACCGCGCGCAGTGGCCTGAGCATCGCCCAGCTGATGTTCGAGAACGAAAAGTGCTGGCGCAGCGAGGACGAGATCCGCGCCCAGCTGCGCGAGATCTGGAGCGCGATGCAGTCGTGCGTGGCGCGCGGCATCCGCGAGGAAGGCGTGTTGCCGGGCGGCCTGAAGGTCGGCCGTCGTGCACCGGCGCTGTACCGCGAGCTGTCGTCCAAGCCCGAAGCGGCGATGCGCGACCCGCTGACCACGCTGGACTGGGTCAACCTGTACGCACTGGCGGTGAACGAGGAGAACGCTGCCGGTGGCCGCGTGGTCACCGCGCCGACCAACGGCGCGGCCGGCGTGCTGCCGGCGGTGCTGCACTATTTCGACCGCTTCTGCCCGGGCGCGAACGAACAGCGCGTGTTCGACTTCCTGCTGACCTCGGCGGCGATCGGCATCCTGTACAAGGAAAACGCCTCGATTTCCGGCGCCGAAGTCGGCTGCCAGGGCGAAGTGGGCGTGGCCTGTTCGATGGCCGCCGGCGGCCTCGTCGCAGCGTTGGGCGGCAACCCCAGCCAGATCGAGAACGCCGCTGAGATCGGCATGGAGCACAACCTGGGGCTGACCTGCGACCCGATCGGCGGGCTGGTGCAGATCCCCTGCATCGAGCGCAATGCGATGGGTGCGGTGAAGGCGATCAATGCCTCGCGCATGGCCATGCGTGGCGACGGCAAGCACAAGGTCTCGCTGGACAAGGTCATCAAGACCATGCGCGATACCGGCCGCGACATGCAGGACAAGTACAAGGAAACCAGCCGTGGTGGCCTGGCGGTGAACGTCATCGAGTGCTGAGGGGTAGCGCCGCGGGCTGGGTTCGGGCCCTCGGTAGAGTCGACTGTCAGTCGACTATCGCGCGCAGCGCGGGAATTCCGCGCGTTGTTCGAGGGTAGTCGACCAACGGTCGACTCTACCTCACGGGGCGACACCGTCACGGTGTTCCGGTTAGGCTCGGGGCTCCCCTGCCCCGGACTGTCCCATGCGCGTGATCGCCGCCGCCCTGCTTGCCTGCCTGCCCCTTTCCGCGCTGGCTTCGCCAACCTACGGCCCGCGCCTGGAAGGCTTCGATTACGGCTACCCGGTGAAGACCTTCGCCCTGCAATCGCAGGGCCAGCCGCTGGAAATGACCTACCTGGACGTCACCCCGAAACGGAAGGCGGTCGGCGTGGTGGTGCTGCTGCACGGCAAGAATTTCTGCGCGGCCACGTGGCAGCAGACCATCGCGCCGCTGGTGGCCGCCGGCTACCGGGTGATCGCTCCGGACCAGATCGGTTTCTGCAAGGCCAGCAAGCCCGAGCGCTACCAGTATTCGTTCGGCCAGCTGGCCGCCAACACCCATGCGCTGCTGCAGCAGCTGCAGCTGGGCGACCAGCCGGTGCACGTGGTCGGCCATTCGATGGGCGGCATGCTCGCCATCCGCTACGCGCTGATGTACCCGCAGGACCTGCGCAGCCTGTCACTGGTCAATCCGATCGGCCTGGAAGACTGGAAGGCACTGGGCGTGCCGTGGCGCAGCGTCGATGAGTGGTATGCCGGCGAACTGAAAACCAGCTATGACAGCATCCGCCGCTACCAGCTGGACGTGTACTACGACGGCCAGTGGAAGCCCGCCTACGAACAGTGGGCGCGCATGCAGTCAGGCATGTACGAAGGCGCCGGCAAGCAGGCGGTGGCGTGGAGCCAGGCGCTGACCTCGGACATGGTGTTCAACCAGCCCGTGGTCTACGAGCTGAAGCACCTGCAGGTGCCGACCGCGTTGTTCATCGGCCAGAAGGACCGCACCGCGATCGGCCGCGACCGCGCCTCACCGGAACTGAAGGCCACGCTGGGTGACTACCCTGCGCTGGGCAAGGCGGCGGCCGCTGCCATTCCCAACGCGACCCTGGTCGAATTCGCCGGGCTGGGGCATTCGCCGCAGGTGCAGGATCCCAAGCAGTTCAACGCCGCGCTGTTGAAGGTGTTGAAGACCCGTTGACCTGCCGGGTTCCCGTTGTAGAGCCGAGCCCATGCTCGGCTCATCGCGCAGGACCGGCAACGTCAAGCGCAGCCGAGCATGGGCTCGGCTCTACGGAGGTGCAGATCTACGGGCGGTAGCGCCGGGCCATGCCCGGCGAGCGCAGCGGCAGGCCGTCAACCGGCAATCCGCAGCACATCATCCAACAGTGCTGCGGCGGTCACTTCCGCACCCGCACCCGGGCCCTGGATCAGCAGTGGCTGCTGGCGATAGCGGTCGCTGTGGATGGCCACGCGGTTGTCGGTGCCCGCACCCTGCGCCAGTGGATGATCGGCCGGCAGTTCGCGCAGTCCGACCTGCGCCCCCTCGGCATCGACACGGCCGACGAAGCGCAGCACGCGGCCCTGAGCGTGCGCCTGCTGCCAACGCGCCTGCAGCGGCGCATCCAGCTGCTCCAGCGCGGCCAGCGCCTCACCCAGCGGCAATGCCGCCAGCGCCGCCGGCACCAGTGAATCCACCTGCACCTGCGCCGCATCCAGCGCCAGCCCGCTGCTGCGGGCCAGGATCAACAGCTTGCGCCGCACATCCTCGCCAGACAGATCCACGCGCGGATCGGGCTCGGTGTAACCGGCCTCCAGCGCTTCGCGCACTGCCACCGAGAACGGCGAACGGCCGTCGTAGCGATGGAACAGCCAGGCCAGCGACCCGGACAGCACGCCTTCGATGGCATGGATGTGGTCACCGCCGGCCACCAGCGCGCGCAGGCTGCTCAACAACGGCAGGCCGGCACCCACCGTGGCGCTGTCACCGTAGCGCGCACCGCTGTCGGCACAGCTTTCGGCGATGGCCTGTGCGCGTGCCAGCTGCGCGCCGCGGCCCAGCTTGTTGGCCGTCACCACGTGCACGCCGCGGGCCAGCCACTGCACGTGGCGTGCGGCCACGTCCTCGCTGGCGGTGGCATCCACCACCACGTCGCCGCGCTCCAGGCCCTCGGTGCTGGCCCACGGCGGCGAGCTCTGCCCATCGCGCGGCGCGCGCCGGGCCAGTTCCAGCGGCAGCGCGAGGTCACGGTCGATCGCCAGCGCCGTGCGCGAGTTGGCCAGCCACTGCACGCTGGGCAGGTCCAGCCCACGTGCCTGCAATGCCTGGTAGCGCTGCACGAACGCCGTGCCCACCGTGCCGGTGCCGAGCAGGGCCAGACGGCCTCCACCCAGCGCAGGAATGTCTGCGGCCAGCGCGCTCATGCATCCACCACCTGTTTGCGGCGCACCGCAGCCCCGATCACCGCTTCGGCGCGCTGCAGCGCGGCGTCGAGATCGGCCAGCAGGTCACGCTCGGCTTCGATGCCCACCGACAGGCGCAGCAGGCCTTCGCTGATGCCGGCGGCGGCACGTGCCTCGGCGGTCATCGCCGCATGGGTCATGGTGGCCGGGTGCGCGACCAGGCTTTCAACGCCGCCCAGCGATTCGGCCAGGGTGAAGCAGCGCAGGCCGTCGACGAAGGCGCGCACTGCGGCATGCGGATCTTCGCCTTCGCAGTCGGCCAGTTCGAAGGAGAGCATGGCGCCGAAACCGCTCTGCTGGCGCGCGGCGATGGCATGGCCGGGGTGGTCGGCCAGGCCCGGGTAATAGACGCGGGCCACCGCCGGATGTGCATCCAGCAGGGCGACGATCGAAGCGGTGTTTTCCTGGTGCACGCGCAGGCGCGCATCCAGCGTGCGCAGGCCGCGCAGCGTCAGGAAGGCATCGAACGGCGAGCCGGTCAGGCCCAGCGCATTGCCCCACCACACCAGCTGCTCGTGCACCGCCGGGTCACGCGCGATCACCGCGCCGCCGACCACGTCACTGTGGCCGTTGATGTACTTGGTGGTCGAATGCAGCACCACGTCGGCACCGAACGACAGCGGCTGCTGCAGGGCCGGCGACAGGAAGGTGTTGTCCACCACGACAAGCGCACCGGCCTTGTGCGCGGCATCGATGACGAAGCGCAGGTCGGTGATGCGCAGCAGCGGGTTGGACGGCGTTTCCACCAGCACCAGCTTCGGCTGGCTGGCCAGCGCATGCGCCAGCGCACGCGGGTCGGTCAGGTCGGCGGTGACCAGGGTGAAGTGGCCCTTCTTGGCCAGTGCATTGAACAGGCGCCAGCTGCCGCCGTACGCATCGTGCGGCACCACCAGGGTATCGCCCGGCTGCAGCAGTGCGTTCAGCACCAGGTTGATGGCGCCCATGCCGGTGGCGGTGATGACACCACCAGCGCCGCCTTCCAGTTCGGCCAGTGCTTCGCCCAGCAGGTCGCGGGTCGGGTTGCCGCTGCGCGTGTAGTCGTACTGCCGCTTGTTGCCGAAGCCATCGAAACTGAAGTTCGACGACAGCACGATCGGCGGGGTGACCGCACCGTGGGCGGTGTCGCGGTCGATGCCGGCGCGGACAGCGGCAGTGGTGCGGCTACAGGACGGCTCGTTGGCGTACAGGCTCATGCGGACTCTCCAGAAGTGCGGAAGGCGGTAGCGAGGATCGCGTCGATGCGATCGGTTTCTTTGAGGAAGGCGTCGTGGCCGTAGGGCGAGCGCAGCACGCGCAGGCTGCCGCGCGGGCCCAGCCCTTCGACCAGGCCGACCAGGTCGGCCAGCGGCACCAGCCGGTCTCCTTCCACGGCCACCACCACGGTGGGAGGCAGGATGGCGGCAGGGTCCACGCGGTGCAGGTCGATCGATTCGGACAGGCGCAGGTAGGCGGTCACCGGCGTGCGCGCGACGTACTGCGCACCGGCGGCATCGAGGTAGTCTTCGGCGGCCACGCGCACGCGGCCGTTGACCACTTCCGGCGCCGCATCGAAGCGCTCGCCGAATTCTTCCGGGGTGCGGTAGCTGAGCATGGCGAACTGGCGGGCCAGCGCCAGGCCATGGTCCTCGCCACATTGCAGCTGGCCCAGCGCAACCGCACGGCGCTGCAGGGCGCGCCAGGCGGCGGCATACGGATGCGGGCGGTGCGCACCGCTGGCCAGGACCAGCTGGCGCACGCGGCGGCGGTGGCGGATCGCGAACTGCTGGCCGACCAGCGCGCCATAGGAATAGCCGACGAAGGCCTTCAGCACGCCGATGCCGAGATGATCGAGCAGCAGCGCCAGCGCATCGGCCTGGTCGGCGGTATCGATCGGCACGTCCAGCGCGCCATCTGCACCGATGAAATCGAAGGCCAGCACGCGCAGCTGCTGCGGATCCAGCGCGCGGCCGCTGCCGACCAAGCCTTCGGCCCAGCCCTTTTCGCTGAACTGTGCATTGGAGGCGACATGGCGGTGGGCGGAAATGCCGCCGGCCAGCACCACCACCGGCGCGTTGGCCGGCCCCACCCACTCGTAGCGCAGGCGCACCGGGCTGGCCCCGGCGTGGCGCATCGACAGCACGGCAGCGAACTCGCCGCGCTCGGCGTGCACGCGGTCATCGACCGGCACGCTGACAGGGACAAAGGATTCGGGGCGGGCGGCAGTGCTGGGGGCGAAGCTCATGGCGGGATCCGTGTGGGAAATCGGCCATCGAGCCTTCGCGGGGCTCGCGTTCGAGATGCACGTACGGTGCATGGTTCGAACCATCTTTCGGTGGACGCCACGGTCCCCGCAGGATTTGGCACCTACGCGGACGCTTTCGCGCCTGCGGGCTGCCCCGGCTTCAAAGGGCCTGTCCCTCTGCCGGTCTCGATGGTGGAGCCACGATGCCAGCCCTTTCCGGGCCTGTCAATCCCTTCATGCGGATAAAGCGATGGAATAAATGAACCGCCATTCCGGGAACTGCGACCGGTCCCCGCGTTCAGGATCCGCTACAGTCCCCAGCGCCCTTTCCGCTGGATCCGTCGATGCCCCGCCTGCTCCTGTCCTGCCTGCTGCTGTGCCTGCTGGCCAGCGCAACCGTCCACGCCAGCGACTGGCGCCAGGGCTGGGGCCTGGTGCCGAAGGCGGGTGCGGCCGCGGCCGGTGACGATGCCCCGCAGGCCGCGCCGACCACCCGGCTGCAGCTGCAGGCGATGGGCGGGCAATGGCAGGCGCGCATCGACAACCCGTTGGCAGGCCCGGTGCAGATCGAGCTGCGGCCGGCGCCCGGCGGCGCCATCGAAGGCCTGCCGCTGCGTTCGCTGATACAGGGCGGTGGCAGCCTGGTGGTCGGCCACCTGCCGGCCCCGGCCGATGGCCGCAGCCTGGAGGTGCGCCTGCAGTCGGTGCCGGGCAACCCCGCCGCACGGGCCGAGGACGTGGCCTACCGGCTGCCCTTCCAGGCGCCACGGCTACGCGTGGACCAGGCCCCGAACGGACGCTTCAGCCACCAGGACGAAGAGAACCGCGATGCGGTGGATTTCGCCCTGCCCGAGGCCACCCTGGTGATGGCTGCGCGCGAGGGCGCGGTGATGCAGGTGCAGGATGGCTTCAAGGCCAACGGCCAGGACCGCGAGCGCGATGCCGGCCGTGCCAATTTCATCCGCATCCTGCACAGCGACGGCAGCATGGCGCTGTACGGCCACCTGCAGGCCGGCGGCATGCGCGTGCGCCCGGGCCAGGCGGTGCAGGCCGGGCAGCCGATCGGCCTGTCCGGTAACAGCGGTTACAGCACCGCCCCGCACCTGCACTTCGTGGTCCAGGTCAACCGCGGCATGGGCCTGCGCTCGGTGCCGGTGCGCATTTTCACCGCGCAGGGCCAGCTGCAGTTCGCCCGCCAGGGCGACGCCGACGGTGGCACCGGGCGCTGATCGGCCCCGGCCGGTATAATCGGGCGCTTATCTCTTTGAAAAGCGCCCCGGGCGGGCGCCACTGCCATGTCCGAAGTCGCCAACGAAGCGTCGCGTCGCCGCACCTTCGCCATCATTTCCCACCCTGACGCCGGCAAGACCACGCTGACCGAAAAGCTGCTGCTGTTCGGAGGCGCGATCCAGATGGCCGGTTCGGTGAAGGGCCGCAAGGCCGCCCGCCACGCGACGTCCGACTGGATGGCGCTGGAAAAAGAGCGCGGCATCTCCGTCACCTCCTCGGTGATGCAGTTCCCGTACGAAGGCAAGATCGTCAACCTGCTCGACACCCCCGGCCACGCCGACTTCGGCGAGGACACCTACCGCGTGCTGACCGCGGTGGACTCGGCGCTGATGGTGATCGACGTGGCCAAGGGCGTGGAAGAGCGCACCATCAAGCTGATGGAAGTCTGCCGCCTGCGCGACACCCCGATCATGACCTTCATCAACAAGCTCGACCGCGAGGGCAAGGACCCGATCGAGCTGCTGGATGAAGTGGAGACCGTGCTGGGCATCCAGTGCGCTCCGGTCACCTGGCCGATCGGCATGGGCCAGCGCCTGAAGGGCGTGGTGCACCTGCTGACCGGCGAGGTGCACCTGTACGAACCGGGCCGCAACTTCACCCGCCAGGATTCGACCATCTTCCCGTCCATCGATGCGCCCGGCCTGGCCGAGAAGATCGGTGCACAGATGCTGGCCGAACTGCGCGATGAACTGGAACTGGTGCAGGGCGCCAGCCACCCGTTCGACCTGGATGCCTACCGTGCCGGCAAGCAGACCCCGGTGTTCTTCGGTTCGGGCGTGAACAACTTCGGCGTGCAGCCGCTGCTGGATTTCTTCGTCGAGCACGCCCCGCCGCCGCAGGCGCGCACCACCACCGGCCGGATCATCGCGCCGGAGGAAAACAAGCTGAGCGGCTTCGTGTTCAAGATCCAGGCCAACATGGATCCGCAGCACCGCGACCGCGTGGCGTTCATGCGCATCTGCTCGGGCCGCTTCAGCGCCGGCATGAAGACCTTCCACGTGCGTACCGGCAAGGACATGAAGCTGGCCAACGCACTGACCTTCATGGCCAGCGACCGCGAGATCGCCGCCGAAGCCTGGCCGGGCGATGTCATCGGCATCCACAACCACGGCACCATCTCCATCGGCGATACCTTCACCGAAGGCGAAGCGGTCACCTTCACCGGCATCCCCAACTTCGCCCCGGAACTGTTCCGCCGCGCGCGCCTGCGCGATCCGCTCAAGCTCAAGCAGCTGCAGAAGGGCCTGGCCCAGCTGTCGGAAGAAGGCGCGACCCAGTTCTTCCGCCCGCTCACCAGCAACGACCTGATCCTGGGCGCGGTGGGTGTGCTGCAGTTCGACGTGGCCGCCTACCGCCTGAAGGACGAGTACGGCGTGGAAGCCACCTTCGAGCAGGTCAGCGTGACCACCGCGCGCTGGGTCCACTGCAGCAACGAGAAGAAGCTGGAAGAGTTCCGCGAAAAGAACGCGCTGAACCTGGCCCTGGATGCGGCCGGCCACCTGGTCTACCTGGCGCCGACCCGGGTGAACCTGCAGCTGGCCCAGGAACGTTCGCCGGACGTGCGCTTCTCGGCCACCCGCGAAGCAGCGCATACCGTCCCGGCGGGCTGACGCCCCGGTGTCGGATCCGCGCCCCGGTAGATCCACGCCATGCGTGGATGGGCGCGGATTCATCCCCCATACGGTAGCGGGGGTGCAAGCGCCCGCCATCGCGGCGATGATAGGGGGGCTGCGGGTCCCCCTCCCCGCGAAATCCGTCCTTGCCATGTCCTCCACGACTGCTGCTTCCATCCGTGAAGAAATCGCCAGCGCCCTGACCCACGGGCTCGGCGCCGTGTTCGCGCTGGCCGCCAGCGCCGTACTGATCACCCTGGCCGCCATCTACGGCGACGGCTGGCAGCTTGCCAGTGCCATCGTGTTCGGCATCGCCCTGCTGCTGCTGTACACCGCTTCCACGCTGTACCACGCCATCCAGCACCCTACGGCGAAGGGCCGCCTGAAGGTCTTCGACCACTGCGCGATCTACGTGCTGATTGCCGGTACCTACACGCCATTCACCCTGATCGGCCTGCGCGGGCCATGGGGCTGGGGCCTGTTCACCGCCATCTGGGCCCTGGCCCTGGGCGGCGTGGTGTTCAAGCTGTTCTATACCGGCCGTTTCAAGGCCCTCTCCACCGGCATCTACATCGCCATGGGCTGGCTGGTGATCGTGGCCATCAAGCCGATGTGGGCCTCCATCGACGGCGGCACGCTGGCATGGCTGTTCGCCGGCGGCCTGTCCTACACGCTGGGCACCTACTTCTACCACCGCGAATCGATCCCCTATTCGCACGCGATCTGGCACCTGTTCGTGATCGGCGGCAGCGTCTGCCACTTTGTCGCGGTGACCATGCAGGTGCTGTAGCGCGGCCGTTCGGCGCCCATGTGCACGCCATGCACATGAGCGCTTCGCGCCCCGTCCACCCGGATGGGGCAACCATGGCAGCGTGAATGCTGCCCCTGCCCCTGCCCCTGCTGCGCCGCGCACGTCGCGCTGGCGACTTCGCCGCCCCGGCCCGCGTGGCCAGCGCTGGCTGGCCGTGCTGGTGTTCCTGCTGGCCGCACTGCTGATCCTCATCGCACTGTGGGACTGGAACTGGTTCAAGGGCCCGGTGGAACGCGCGGTCCAGGCCCGTACCGGGCGCGCCCTGCACATCGGCCACCTGGACGTCGACCTCGGTCGTACCAGCACCATCCGCGCCGATGCGATCACCTTTGCCAATGCCACGTGGTCCAAGCAGGCCAACATGGCCAACGCGGATCGCGTGGAGATCGACATCCGGGTCTGGCCGCTGCTGCGCGGCAGCATCCAGTTGCCCGAAGTGCGCCTGACCCGGCCCGACGTCCTGCTGGAAACCGCCCCGCGCAAGGGCGAGCCCGGCAACTGGGATTTCCTGCCCGCCAGCGATGGCAAGAGCTCGCTGCAACTGAAGGGCCTGCGTATCGACGACGGGCGCCTGCAGTTCCTCGACGCGCTGGGCCGCACCGACATCCGTGTCGGCGTGCGCAGTGGCGAACCGAAACAGGCCGACGCCGCGCCCCCTCTGCTGGTGAAAGGCCAGGGCCGCTGGCAGGGCAACCCGTTCACCCTCAGTGGCGGCACTGAATCGCCGCTGCAGCTGACCGACAGCGAGCATCCGTTCCGCATCCACCTGGACGGCCGGGCCGGCGGCACCCACGCCGTGGCCACCGGCACACTGACCAACCCGTTCGCGCTGCAGGTGTTCGACCTGCAGTTCGCACTCAGTGGCCAGGACCTGGCCGACCTCTACCCGCTGCTCGGCATCGCCATACCGCCCTCGCCGCCGTATGCCCTCGATGGCCGGCTCAAGCGCGACCACAACGTGTGGCGCTACGAAGGGTTCACCGGCAAGGTCGGCGACAGCGATCTGGGCGGCACCCTGCAGTTCGAAGTGGGCCGTGAGCGTCCGCGCCTGACCGCCACCCTGGAGTCGCGACGGCTCGATTTCGACGACCTCGCCGGCTTTGTCGGTGCCCCGCCGAAGACCGGCGGCGGCGAGACCGCCAACGCCGAACAGAAGGCGCAGGCTGCCCAGGTTGCAGCCAGCCCGCGGGTACTGCCGGACACCCCGTACAACCTGGGCAAGCTGCGCGCGATGGATGCCGACGTGCGCTGGAAGGCCCACCGCATCAATGCGCCCTCACTGCCGCTGGATGACATGGACGCGCACCTGCTGCTGGACGACGGTGTGCTGCGCCTGGACCCGCTCAACTTCGGCGTGGCCGGCGGTGACATCCGCAGCACCATCCGCATGGACGCGCGCCAGCCGCAGATTGCCACGGCCCTGACGGCCAGCGTGCGCGGCGTGCAGCTGGGCCAGTTGTTCCCGGATGCGAAGCTGGCCGAACAGGCCAAGGGTGGTATCAGCGGCCAGATCGACCTGGCCGGCCGTGGCAACTCCATCGCCGCGATGCTCGGCAGCAGCAGCGGCGATGTCGGCGTGGCGATGGGCCGCGGCCACGTCGGCAACCTGGTGATGGAACTGGCTGGCCTGGACATCACCGAGTCGCTGAAATTCCTGTTCACCGGTGACCGGCAGATTCCCCTGCGCTGCGCCTTCGCCGATTTCGGCGTACGCGACGGCCTGATGACCAGCCGCGCACTGGCGGTGGACACCACCGACACCATCATCATCGGCGAAGGCACGGTGAGCCTGCGCGACGAGCAGATGGACCTGCTGATGAAGCCGCGGCCGAAGGACAAGAGCATCCTGGTGCTGCGTTCACCGCTGCGCATCGGCGGCACGTTCAAGGATCCTTCGTTCCGCCCGGACTTCAAGGCCCTGGGCCTGCGCGGTGCGGTTGCGCTGGCCCTGGGGACGATTGCCCCGCCGGCAGCGCTGCTGGCCACGATCGAAACGGGGCCGGGCAAGGATGCCAACTGCGGTGGGCAGTACGCGAAGTAGGTTTACAGCGTTGTTCGCGGCGCCTTCCGGTTCATGGGATGAGGCGGAGGGCTATCGCAGGCAGGACACGCGGTAAATACGTCCATGTAGCTCGTAGGCGCCATCCATGGCGCCTACGGTCCTGCCTGCGATAGCCCTCCGCCTCCTTACAGTTTCCTGCGCGCGCGGAACGAGAGCGGGAATTCAAAAGAAAGAAGCA
>NZ_JACVTT010000083.1:0-21625 GCF_016624665.1 Stenotrophomonas sp. S39
AATGGGAGGTACTTGCCGCGCCCCCCAGCAAACCCCCCCTCCCGGCCAAACCCGCATAACCAGCACACCCACACCCACACCCACCGCGGAGGGGGCCCAGCCCGTTGGCCGACATCCCCGACCTCCACGCTGGCGTTAACGCGAACCATGGCATGCTCGGCAGCCAGTCCACCCGGAACTCCCGCCATGCGCCTGTTCACCCGCGTCCTGCCCCTGCTGCTGCTGGCCTCACTGCTCTCCGGCTGCGGCTACAACGCCATCCAGCAGAAGGATGAAGCGGTCAAGGCCAGCTGGTCCGAAGTGCTCAACCAGTACAAGCGCCGCGCCGACCTGGTGCCCAACCTGGTGCAGACCGTCAAAGGCTTCGCCAGCCAGGAAGAGCGCGTGCTGACCGAAGTCACCAACGCCCGCTCGCGGGTTGGCCAGATCAACGTCAACGCTGACGATGAAGCTTCGCTCAAGCAGTTCCAGCAGGCCCAGGGCGAACTCGGCAGCGCGCTGTCGCGGCTGCTGGTGGTCTCCGAGAACTACCCGGTGCTGAAGTCCGATGCCAACTTCCGCGATCTGCAGGCCCAGCTGGAAGGCACCGAGAACCGCATCACCGTCGCCCGCGGCCGGTACATCCAGCAGGTGCAGGACTACAACACCTACATCCGCTCGTTCCCGCAGCTGGTCACCGCGAAGATCTTCGGCTACCAGCCCAAGCCCAACTTCAGCGTCGACAACGAGGCGCAGATCTCCAACGCGCCGGCGGTCGATTTCGGCAACGCGCCGCAGCAGCCGGCACCGCAGCCGGCGCACTGAGTCATGCGCCTGGCCACCGCGCTGCTGCTGGCGCTCCTGCTGTGGCTGCCGCTGGCGTCGCAGGCGCAGCAGCTGGCGCCGATTCCCGCGCTCGATTCGCCGGTGGTCGACACCACCGGCACCCTCGATGCCACGCAGAAGCAGGCGCTGGTGCAGCAGGCGCTGGCGCTGCAGCAGCGCAAGGGCAGCCAGCTGCAGGTGCTGGTGGTGCCCAGCACGCAGCCGGAGGACATCGCCCAGTACACCACCCGCGTCTTCGACCAGTGGCAGATCGGCCGCAAGGGCGTGGATGACGGTGTGCTGCTGGTGGTGGCCAAGGACGATCGCCGCGTTCGCATCGAACCGGGCTACGGCCTGGAAGGCGCCATTCCCGATGCCATCGCCAACCGGGTCATCCAGGAATACCTGGTGCCGCGCTTCCGCAGCGGCGATTACGCTGGCGGCATCACCGATGCGACGGCCGTGCTGGTCAAGCTGGTCGACGGCGAGCCGCTGCCGGCGCCGGTCAGTGGCCATCGTGGCCGCGAGCCGGGTGGTGGCGGCGATACCTGGATCCTGGCGCTGTTCATCGGCGTGTTCGCCGGCAGCATCCTGCGTGGGGTGTTCTCACGGGTGCCACGCCCGCTGCGCGGCCTGCTGGGCGGCGGTGGCGCGGCGCCTCGGGGGGCTGGTGATGATCCGGCGCCTGTGTCGCCATCTCCTGGCACCCTCGGTGCGGCGTGCGTTCCCGCCGGGCACCCTGCAGGCCATCACCGAGGCCATCGCCACCGGCGAGGCCCGCCACGGTGGCCAGGTGATGTTCGCGGTGGAGGCGGACCTGCCGCTGCCCGCGCTGTGGCGGGGCGTGACCCCGCGGCAGGCGGCCGAGCAGGCCTTCGCCCAGCTGCGCACCTGGGATACCCACCACAACAACGGCGTGCTGATCTACCTGCTGCTGGCCGACCACGCCATCGAGATCGTGGCCGACCGCGGCCTGCATGGCCGGGTCAGCCCGGCGCAGTGGCAGCGGATCTGCACCCATCTGCGCGAGGGCCTGCGCGGGTCCAACCCGGTCGAGGCGCTGCGCAGCGCCATCGACGAGGTCTCCGCGCTGGTGGAGGGGCACTTTCCGGCCGCCACGCGGTCCGATGATGACGGCCTGCCCGACACCCCGCAGATCCTGGGTTGAGCCTTAAAATACCCGTACTCCCGCAAGGCAGCTTCCATGATCTATTTCCACGACATCGACCCCATCGCCCTTTCGCTGGGGCCGATCAAGGTGCACTGGTACGGCATCATGTACCTGCTGGGCTTCACTGCAGCCTGGCTGCTGGGCCGCAAGCGCATCGCCGAAGGCCGCCTGCCGGGCGTCGATGCCAACGGGTTCTCCGACCTGCTGTTCTACGCGATGCTCGGCGTGGTCCTGGGCGGGCGCATCGGCTACATGCTGTTCTATGCGCTGGGCGATTTCCTGCACAACCCGCTGCTGCTGTTCAAGGTGTGGGACGGCGGCATGAGCTTCCACGGCGGCCTGCTGGGCGTCATCGCGGCCTGCTGGTGGTGGTCGCGCAAGCACGCGCTGCACTTCTTCGACACCATGGATTTCATGGCCCCGCTGGTGCCGCTGGGCCTGGGCTTCGGCCGCATCGGCAACTTCATCGGCGCCGAGCTGTGGGGCAAGTACACCGATGGCAGCTGGGGCGTGGTGTTCCCGTCCGGCCTGCCGGCACCGCTGAACCAGCTCGACACCGCCACCCTGCAGGCGCAGTTCGCCACCGGCGCACTGAACCCGTACGCCCGCCATCCGTCGCAGCTGTATGAAGCGTTCCTGGAAGGCCTGGTGATGTTCGTGGTGCTGTGGGTGGTATCGGCCAAGCCGCGCCACCGCTACCTGATCGGTGGCCTGTTCGCGCTGCTGTACGGCATCTTCCGCTTTGCGGTGGAGTTCGTGCGCATGCCGGACAACGGCATCTACATGGCCTTCGGCTGGCTGACCAAGGGCCAGATCCTGTGCGTGCCGCTCATCGCCTTCGGCCTGGTGCTGCTGGCCCTCTCGCGCCGCGCACCGGTGCTGCAGCCGCAGCCGCTGGTGGCCGCGGAGGGCAAGGCATGAAGGCCTACCTGGACCTGCTCTCGCATGTGCTTGAGCACGGTGCGGAGAAGAGTGACCGCACCGGTACCGGTACCCGCAGCGTGTTCGGCTGGCAGATGCGCTTCGACCTCAACGAAGGCTTCCCGCTGGTCACCACCAAGAAACTGCACCTGCGCTCGATCATCCACGAGCTGCTGTGGTTCCTGAAGGGCGATACCAACATCGGCTACCTGAAGGACAACCAGGTGCGCATCTGGGACGAGTGGGCCGACGAGAACGGCGACCTCGGCCCGGTCTACGGCAAGCAGTGGCGCAGCTGGGCCACCGCCGATGGCCGTGAAATCGACCAGATGCAGTGGCTGGTGGACGAGATCAAGCGCAACCCCGATTCGCGCCGGCTGGTGGTCAGCGCCTGGAACGTGGGCGAGCTTTCGCAGATGGCGCTGATGCCGTGCCACAACCTGTTCCAGTTCTACGTGGTCGACGGCAAGCTCAGCTGCCAGCTGTACCAGCGCAGCGGTGACATCTTCCTGGGCGTGCCGTTCAACATCGCCAGCTACGCGCTGCTGACCCACATGGTGGCGCAGGCCACCGGCCTGGGCGTGGGCGACTTCGTGCACACCCTGGGCGATGCGCACCTGTATTCGAACCACTACGAGCAGGCGCGCGAGCAGTTGTCGCGTGAACCGCGCGCGCTGCCGAAGCTGTGGCTGAACCCGGAGGTGACCGATCTGTTCGGCTTCCAGTTCGACGACATCCGCATCGATGGTTACGACCCGCACCCGGCCATCAAGGCCCCGGTGGCGGTGTGAGTGCAATGAAACTCTCGATGATCGTGGCACTGGACCGCAATCGTGGCATCGGCCAGGGCAACGCCATGCCCTGGCACCTGCCGGACGACTTCAAGCACTTCAAGGCGCTCACCCTGGGCAAACCGATCCTGATGGGGCGCAGGACCGCCGAGTCGATCGGCCGGGTGCTGCCGGGGCGGACCAACCTGGTACTGACCCGCAGCGGCCAGGTGCCGTTCGAGGGCATGCGCGCGGTCGCCTCGCTGGATGAAGCAAGGGCCATTGCGGAGGGCGAGGGTGCCAGCGAGCTGTGCATCATCGGCGGCGGCGAGATCTTCCGCCAGCTGCTGGACCAGGCCAGCGATCTGTACCTCACCTGGGTGGATGCCGAGGTGCCCGCCGACACCCATTTCCCCGAGGTGGATCCGGGCATCTGGCAGGAAACCAGCAGTGAGCCGCATCCGGCTGATGCGCGCCACGCCTACGCGTTCCGGTTCGTGCACTACGTGCGTCGCTGACCCAGGGTAGAGTCGACCGTTGGTCGACTGCTCCTCCATCAGATCGCGGAAAACCCCGCGCGGCGCGCGCGAGTCGACTGACAGTCGACTCTACCCGTACAGGCCTCAGCCCTGCGGCGGCGAGCTGTTGCCGTTGCCACCACCACCGCCACGACGACGGCGACGACGCGGGCCACGGCTGGCAGCCGGTGCTGCGGCCGCTTCCTTGTCCTTGTCCTTGTCCTGCGCAGCCGCGGCCGGCCGCTCATGCGCCGGTCGTGCCGGCGGGCGTGCATTGGCCACCGGTGCCGGCACATCACGGCCGGGCACCTGCACCACGCGCAGTTCATCGGTATCGAGCTGGATGGCGGTGAGCTTGCCGCCCCACACCGCACCGGTGTCGATGGCGTGCACGCCCTGGGTGATGGTCAGGCCCAGCGCCGACCAGTGGCCACAGACCACCTTCAGGTCGCGCTCGACCCGGCCCGGCACTTCGAACCAGGGGTACAGCCCCTGTTCCTGGGTGCCCGGCGTGCCCTTGTCCTCGATGCCGATGCGCCCGCGCGGGGTGCAGTAGCGCATGCGGGTGAGCACGTTGATGATCGCGCGCGAGCGGTCGTAGCCGGACAGGTTCGGTGCCCAGCTCGGCTTGTCGCCATACATGTTGCGGAACAGCTTGCGGTAGCCGGCGCCATGCAGCTGCACTTCCACCTCGGCGGCGTGCTTCTCTGCCATCTGCGTGGTCCACTTCGGCGCCAGGCCGGCATGCACCATCATCCAGCCCAGCTCGCGGTCCACGTGCACCAGCTTCTGCAGGCGCAGCCAGTCCAGCAGTTCGTCGCGGTCCTCGGCCTGCACGATGCGCAGCAGGTCCGGGTTGACCTTGCGCTGCTCTTCTTCGGTGCGTGCACCGACAGCCAGCAGCGAAAGATCATGGTTGCCCAGCACCACCACGCTGTGCTCGCGCAGCGAATGCACCAGGCGCAGGGTCTCCAGCGACTGCCCGCCGCGGTTCACCAGGTCGCCACAGAACCACAGGGTGTCCTGCGCCGGGTCGAAGCGGATTTTTTCCAGCAGTCGCTGGGTAACGTCGTAGCAGCCCTGCAGGTCGCCGATCGCCCATACACTCATCGTCCGGCCTCCGTGTCAGTGCAGGGTACGCGGCACGGCCAGCACGAAAGGTGCGACCGGCGCGGCGAATTCGGTGCCGTCATCGGCAACCATGTCGTAGTGACCCTGCATGGTCCCGTGGTCGGTCCCGAGCATGACACCGGAGGTGTAACGGAAGTCTTCACCCGGGCGCAGGCGCGGCTGTTCGCCGATCACCCCATCGCCATCGACATGCTCGACGCGACCGTTGGCATCGGTGATGCGCCAGTGGCGGGCGACCAGACGTGCGGCAACGCGCCCCTGGTTGTGGATGCGGATCGTGTAGGCGAACGCATACCGGCCGTCTTCCGGCGCGGATTGATCGTCGAGGAAACGCGGAGCAACCTCGACAGTAATGGCGTAAACGTCAGCGTCTTCCATACCGGCAGTGTAATCAGGTGGCATTGGCCAAAGCGATGAATTCAGCCACATCCAGCTGTTCGGCACGGGCATCGGGGCGCACGCCGGCGGCCACGAACTGCTCGGCCGTCACGACGTTGTTGAGCGCATTGCGCAGGGTCTTGCGGCGTTGGCCGAAGGCGGCCTTGACCACCTCGGCAAAGCGCTTGTGGTCGGCGATGGTGATGCTGGCCGGATCGCGCGGCACCAGCCGCACCACGGCCGAATCGACCTTCGGCGGCGGCCGGAACGCGCCCGGCGGCACCACGAACAGCGAGGTGACCTGGCAGTAGGCCTGCAGCATCACGCTGAGGCGGCCATAGACCTTGCTGCCCGGGCCGGCGGCCATGCGGTCCACCACTTCCTTCTGCAGCATGAAGTGCATGTCGCGGACGACCGCGGCGTGCTCCAGCGCGTGGAACAGGATGGGCGAGGAGATGTTGTAGGGCAGGTTGCCGACCAGGCGGATCGGCTTGCCGGCGGCCAGCGCGGTGAAATCCACGCGCAGCACGTCGCCCTGGACGATGGTCAGATCGCCCAGCGGTTCGGCGGCGGCGGTCAGCGGCGCGATCAGGTCGCGGTCGAACTCGATCACCGTCAGCTTCGGATGAACGCGCAGCAGGGGCAGGGTGATCGCGCCCTGGCCGGGGCCGATCTCGACCAGGCGGTCACCGTCCTTGGGATTGACCGCCATCACGATCTTGTCGATGTAGTGGCGGTCGGCCAGGAAATGCTGGCCAAGCTGCTTCTTGGCCGGGGCGGTGAACACCGGGCCGGAGGGGGAATGCGGGGAATTCATGCGCTCAGTGTACGTTGCCGGGCCAGCCGCGCACACAGCGCCGTTGCGGCCTGCAGGCTGGAGGGGTCGGCGATGCCACGTCCGGCCAGCTCCAGCGCCGTGCCGTGGTCGACGGCCACGCGCGGGTAGGGCAGGCCCAGGGTCAGGTTCACGGCCTGTTCGAAGCCGGAATACTTCAGCACCGGCAGGCCCTGGTCGTGGTACATGGCCAGCACGGTGTCGAAACCGGCCAGCTTGGCCGGCAGGAAGGCGGTATCGGCCGGCAGCGGCCCGACCAGGTCCATGCCCTCCGCGCGCAGGCGCTGCAGCAGGGGAATGACCAGGTCCAGTTCCTCGCGGCCGAGGTGGCCGTCTTCGCCGGCATGCGGGTTCAGGCCGAGCACGGCGATGCGGGGCGCCGGCAGGCCGAACTCGCGGCGCAGCGCGGCATGCACGGTGCGCAGGGTGTGTTCCAGGCTGGGCGCGGTGATGGCATCGGCCACCTCGCGCAACGGCAGGTGGGTGGTGGCCAGGGCCACGCGCACGATGTCGTTGGCCAGCATCATCACCACCTTCACCCCGGCCTGGTCGGCCAGCAGTTCGGTGGTGCCGCTGTAGGCAATACCGCCCTGGTTGATGACCGCCTTGTGCACCGGGCCGGTGACCACGCCATGCAGCTCGCCGGAGAGGCAGGCCTGGCCGGCGGCCAGCAACGCGCCGATCACCGCGCCCGCATTGGCGGGGTGGGTCTGGCCGAAATGGCTGGGGGTGGCATTGGCCAGCGGACGCAGGCGCAGATCGCCCGGCAGGCGGGCCTCGGCATCCTCGGGCAGCAGCTGCAGGGGCAGCTTCAGCGCGGCCGCGGCCGCGCGCAGGGTATCCGGGTCGGCGAAGGCCAGCAGCCGGCAATCATCACGCGGCTGCTGGACAAGGCGGACGCACAGTTCCGGGCCGATCCCCGCCGGCTCGCCCGGTACCAGAGCGAGCTCGGGGCGCATCGGTCAGGGCTGCTGCGGCGTGGTGGTGTTTTCCGCGCGGTCGCCACTGCGGAAGCTGACGTAGGCTTCGCCACGCAGTTCCTGCAGGAAACGGTTGTACTCGTCTTCCAGCTTGCGGCGGCCGATGGTCTCGCGGACCTGGGCACGCTGGTTGTCGCTGGTCACGTCGGTCTGGCGCGTGGCAACGCGCTGCACGATATGCCAGCCGGCATCGGTACGGAACGGCTGGCTGACGCCGCCATCCTGGATGCCCTCGACCTGCTGGCCGAACGCCGGACCGAAGGCATCGGCCGGGAACCAGCCCAGATCGCCGCCCTGACCCTTGCTGTTGGCGTCTTCCGAGGATTCCTTGGCAACGGCCTGGAAATCGGCACCACCGGCAATGCGGGCACGCAGGGTATCGATCTTGGCCTTGGCGGCCGCGTCGGTCTGGTTGTCGTCCACGCGCACCAGGATGTGGCGGCCGTGGTACTCGGTCACGGTGTGGTTGCCGGCGGCGGCGTTGGCATCACGCACTTCCACCACCTTCAGCAGCTGGAAGCCGCTCGGGCCGCGGATCGGGCCGACCACGTCGCCGGGCTTCATCTGCTCCATCATCTGGGCGAATGCAGCCGGGATTTCATCCAGGGTACGCCAGCCCAGGTCGCCGCCTTCCAGCGCGTTGGGGCTGTCGGAATAGCGCACGGCGGCAGCGTTGAAGTCCAGCTCGCCCTTGTCCAGCAGCGCCTTCACGCCGTCGGCCTTCTTCTGGCCGGTGGCGATCTGCTCGGCAGTGGCGCCGTCGGGCAGGGCCACCAGGATGTGTGCCAGGTGGTACTGGTTGCCGGCGGTGGCCTGCTGCTTCAGGGCAGCATCGACCTCGCCCTCGCTGACGCTGATGCGGCTCTGCGCAAAGCTCTGGCGCAGGCGCTGCACGGTGATCTCGTCACGCACCGAAGAGCGGAAATCGGCGAAATCGATGCCGTCGCTGGCCAGGCGCTGACGCAGGGCGTCCAGGTTGGAACCGTTCTGCTGGGCGATCGAGTTCATCGCCTGGTTCAGTTCCTGGTCGCTGATGCGGATGCCGCTGCCCTGGGCGCGGGCGACCTGCAGCTTGACCAGCACCAGGCGCTCGAGGACCTGGCGGCTGAGCACGTCATCGGGCGGCAGCTGGTTCTCGCGGCCGGCGTACTGGGCCTTGATGTTGATGATCGCGCGCTGCAGTTCACTCTGCAGGACCACGTCCTCATCGACGATGGCTGCAATGCGGTCCAGCGGCTGAGCCTCCTGGGCGATGACCTGGAGGGGGGCGGACACGCTGGACACGGCCAGCAGCGAAGCGAGTAGGACGGGGAAGCTCTTGGTCATGGGATCTGGTTTGGATCGTAGTCGTCCCGGGTCGCCCCGGTGTTGCTGGGCGGCACGAGATAGAGGTCGTCGCGGTTGTAGCCGAGGATAGCACGGCGCAGAGTGCGGTCCGTGTCCTGGCCCAGCGAGCTCAGGCCCTTGAGCACGAACTCGAGCTGGATGGAATTGTTCAGTTCACCTTCGCGGTTGCGCACGTAGCGGCGGGCCACGGCGCGGACCGCCAGGCAGCAGCTGTCCCACTGCACGCCACCGATGATTTCCAGCGGCTTGCTGTCCTGGATGGAGTAGTAATAGCGGCCCACCAGGCTCCAGCGCTCGTTCAGCGGGTACAGGAACGACAGGTCGGCCTGTTCCAGCAGGGTGCGCTGTTCCTTGGTGGCGTTGGCCGCCGCACCGGCGTTGATGCGGTAGCGGTAGCTCAGGTTGACCACGCCGTCGTTCGGCATCAGGTAGCGGGCACGGACGCTGGCCAGATCCTCGCGCTTGTACTTGGGGTCCCACTGATAGGTGGCGCCCAGGGTCCAGCGGTCGTTGATCATGTAGTTCGAATCGGCGATCCAGGCCGACTTGCCCTTTTCCACCGGGGCGCCGCCCGGGGTCACGGTCACCCGCGACTCGTCGAAGTACTGGATCTGGCCGATCGAGGCCGAGAAGCGTTCCCTGCCCGTGGTCTGGTCGATGAAGCGGGTGCTCAGCGCCACGGTCAGCTGGTTGGCGTCGTTCTGGCGGTCGGCGCCGGTATAGCGCGAGTCGCGGAACAGCTGGCCCCAGCTGAAGGTGAAGTCACGGGTATCGAAGATCGGCAGGTCGTCCTGGTTGCGGTAGGGCGTGCGCAGGTAGAACAGGCGCGGCTCCAGGGTCTGCAGGAAGGACTTGCCGCCGATCGTGGTGTCACGGTCGAAGAACAGGCCGGCGTCGAGGCTGGCGATCGGCAGGGCGCGGGTCGGCGAGGTGTTGCCGCGCAGCTGATCGGCGCTCAGCGTGCTCGTATCGACGTTCTGCGAGGTCAGCACGTTGCTGCGGATGCTGTCGGCCAGGCCGCGGTCAAGCTGGTAGGCGGTGTAGCGGTAGGCCAGCGTCGGGGTGACGTACCAGGCCGCGCCGCTGATCGGGAACGACACGTACGGCTTGACGTCCAGGCGCGAACCGCCGTACACCCGCTGGGTCAGACCGTTGCGTTTGTACTGCAGGTCTTCGCCGGCGCTGGCGTCGTACTTGAAGTTGACGTCGTCATGGGTGAAGCGCACGGCCTCGGAGTAGACGCCGGTCTCCAGCCACGGCAGCAGCGACTTGTCCCAGTTGAAGTACAGCCGCGGCTGGCGGTTGTAGGCCAGGGCGCGCTCGTCCAGCGTGTAATCGGTCAGCTGCCAGCGGTCGGCCATGATGCCGGCGGTCCAGTCCTTGCCGGTGCCGTACAGGCCGATGGTGCTCTGCAGGTTGGACGCGGTCACGCCGACCAGGCGGTTGGCGAAGTCCTCGACATAGCGCTCGTCACTGACCCAGGCCAGGTTGGCGCGTGCCTGCCAGTGGCTGTCCACGTTGTGGTAACCGTTGAACATCACCCGGCCGCGGTCGCGGTCGCGCAGCTCGTCGTTGGGCATGTAGGCGGTCAGCAGCTCGCCGCGGCCGCCGTTGTAGAGGTAGCGGAACTCGTTGTCGAGCATCAGGCCGCGCCGGCTCATGTAGCGCGGCGTCAGCGTGTCGTCGTAGTTCGGCGCCAGGTTCAGGTAGATCGGCTGGGCGTAGTCGAAGCCGTTGCGGCCGGACATGCCCAGCTGCGGGAACAGCAGGCCGGTCTTGCGGCGGTCGTCGATCGGGAACTTGAAGTACGGCGCCCACAGCACCGGCACCTTGCCGATGCGCAGCACGGCATTGCGCGCGGTACCGAAGCCTTCGTCGTTGTCCACTTCGATTTCCGGCGCCGACAGCTTCCACACCGGCTGCGAGGGATCGCAGGTGGTGTAAGTCGAACGGTGCATCTGGCCGACGGCGCCCTGCAGGTCGACCGATTCGGCATCGCCGTTGCCACGGCGCGACACCAGCTGGTACTGGATGTCGGTGATCTTGTGGGTGTCGCTTTCCTGGTTGCCTTCGGCACGCTTGGCGATCATGCGGATCGACGCGTCCTGGTAGCGGACATTGCCGTCGGCGATGTAGTTGCCGCTCTCGGTGTCGAAGCTGAGCTTGTCGGTACCGACGAACTGGTCGCCACGGCGCAGCGCCACGTTGCCCTGGTACTGCGGCACGGTGGTGGTGCCCAGCAGCTGGTCACCCTCGATGTCGGTGGGCTGCTGCTCGCGCTCGGCGCTGGCGGCGGCCTTGTCCTGCCCGGGCACCGGGGTGGGGGCATCGGTGAAGGCGGGAATGACCTCGGTTGCCGGGCACAGGCCCCAGTTGAGCGGCTTGTCATCGGCCATCGCGGGAAGGCAGACGGCGATGCTCAGGGGCAGGGGAAGCAGGCGGAGGGCTCGGCGCACGCGGTTCGGATTCGGGCGAAAACGGACGGTAGATTGCCCCATCCGCTGCATAGGGGCAATGAAGGCGCCCCCCTGCTGGCGGTTCGGGTTCATCCAGCCCGTGGTCCGGCGGCCCCGTCCAGCAGGGCCTGGACATGGGCCACGGTGCATTCGGACAGGGCCTGCAGGTCGTAGCCGCCCTCGAGCATGGATACCACCCGGCCGGCTGCATGGCGGCGGGCCAGCGCGTGCAGTTCGGCGGTGACCCAGGCGAAATCGTCGGTTTCCAGCATCAGGTCGGCCTGCGGGTCGCGCAGGTGCGCGTCGAAGCCGGCCGAGACCAGCAGCAGCTGCGGGCGGAAATCGTCGATGGCCGGCAGCATCTCGTCGGCCCAGACGTTGCGGAAGCGGAAACCGCCACTGCCCGGCGGCAGCAGGATGTTCATCAGGTTGCCGGCGCCACGGTCGCGGCGCAGGCCCGAATTGGGGAACAGCCCGGCCTGGTGGGTGCTGTAGTACGACACCCGGGCGTCGTGCTGGAAGATGTCCTGGGTGCCGTTGCCGTGGTGGACGTCGAAGTCCACCACCGCGATGCGTTCCAGCCCGTGCCGGTCGCGGGCGTAGGCGGCGGCCACGGCGATGTTGTTGAGCAGGCAGAAGCCCATCGCCGTACTGCTGGTGGCGTGGTGGCCGGGCGGGCGCACCGCGCAGAAGGCCAAGGGGTCATCGCCCAGCATCACCGCATCGACCGCGGCAACGCCGGCGCCGGCGGCGTGCACGGCGGCACTGGCCGAGCCGGGCGAGGTCCAGGTGTCCATGTCCAGCTGGCGCAGCGGCGTGGTCTGCGGCTGCAGCACGAAGTCGAGCAGGGCGCTGTCGTGTACCCGGCTCAGTTCACCGAACTTGGCGGGCGGTGCCTGCCGCCATTCCAGCTGGCCGGGGAAGGCCTGGTGCAGGGCATCGAGCACCATCTGCAGCCGCTGCGGGCATTCGGGATGGCCGGGGCCGGGATCGTGCAGCAGGCAGGAGGGGTGGGTATAGACCAGCATCGGGGATCAGCGCTGCCGGTGCTGCGGCTGCCACAGGGCCTCGCCGTGGCCGTCGGCGCGGGCCAGCACCCGCGACAGCACGAACAGCAGGTCCGACAGCCGGTTGAGGTATTGCAGCGCCTCGCTGCGCACGCTTTCCACCCGCGCCAGGGCGACGGTCTCACGCTCGGCACGGCGCACGATGGTGCGCGCCAGGTGGCAGCGCGCGGCCGCTTCGCCGCCGGCCGGCAGGATGAATTCCTTCAGCATCGGCAGGTCGGCGTTGTAGTGGTCCAGCTGCTGTTCCAGCGCCGAGATGTCGGCGGCATGGATGGCGGCGTGGCCGGGCACGCAGAGTTCGGCGCCCAGGTCGAACAACTGGTGCTGCAGATGGACCACCAGCGCGCGCACGTCGTCGGGGAGCGCGGCGGCCAGCAGCAGGCCGAGCGCGGCGTTGGCTTCATCCACCGTGCCGTACGAGGCCACGCGCAGGTCGTCCTTGCCGACCCGGCTGCCATCGCCGAGGCCGGTGCTGCCGTCATCGCCGGTGCGGGTGTAGATGCGCGAAAGACGGTGGCCCATGCGATCGCTCAGTGGTGGATGTCGCGGCGGGCCTGCTGCAGCTTCAGCACCTGCTCGACCGCCAGCTGCAGGGCCGCGGCCAGCGCCACGTAGAGGGCGGTGGTGCGCAGGTAGGGGCCGAACCACTGTGCGTAGTTCTGCGCCCAGCCGGCCACGGTCGGCTCGGCCACGTTGCGGGTGGTCCAGTAGAAGCCACCCTGCGCCAGCAGGTGGCACAGCGCCACCGAGGCCACCAGCAGCAGCACGCCCTTGCCCAGCGTCGACCAGTGCGCGCCGTGGTAGTTGCGGCCCAGCAGCAGGCCACCGGCCCACAGCGAGAAGTACGCCGGCAGCAGCAGCCAGTAACCGGGCGACACGCAGTAGTGCTGCCAGAAATCCAGCCCGCTGCTGCGGATCACGATCCAGTCCACCAGTACGGCAAAGACCATCAGCAGCGGGAACGCCCAGCGCGTCCAGCGCGCCAGGTAGAAACCACCGATGAAGAACACCGCCCACGACGCATCGGGGATGGCTGCGAAGTGGTTGACCCGGGTCGCCGCCAGCAACAGCACAAGCACGGAAAGGACGAAGGCGCGGTTGGCGGTGTCGGACATGGCAGCGGGCCCGGAGCGGATTCAGCTTTCATTCTAGCCCGCTGCGCGGGTCGGCGCAGGGTTCGGCAGCGAGCGCGTATCATTGGCTCATGAGTGAACGACATGACGTGCTGATCGTCGGTGGCGGCCTGGTGGGAGCCAGCCTGGCCATCGCCCTGGACCGGCTGGGCCTGGACGTGGGCCTGCTCGAGGCCAGCCCGGCCGGCGAGCTGCCGGCGGTGTTCGACCAGCGCAACCTCAGTTTCGCCGCCGCCACCGTCAACGCGTTGACCGCGCTGGGGGTGATGCAGAAGCTGGCGATGGCGCCCGGCCCGATCCGGCGCATCCATGTCAGCCGGGCCGGCGATTTCGGCCGCGTGCAGCTCGATGCGGCCGATTACGACCGGCCCTGGTTCGGCCAGGTGGTGGTGGCGCGCGATTTCGGCCAGGCGCTGGAAGCGCGCCTGCAGGAACTGCCGCGCCTGCACCGTTACCGGCCGATGCGCTTCCTTGGCCTGGGCGAGGTGGCCGACGGCCATCGCCAGGTGCGCGTGGCCGACGAGAGCGGCGAGCGCGTCCTGCAGGCACGGCTGGTGGTCGGCGCCGATGGCACCGCCAGTGGCGTGCGCGGCGCGCTGGGCATCGAGGTCGACCGCCATGACTTCCAGCAGACCCTGTTCGTCGCACGCGTGCGCAGCCAACGCGCGCCCGATGGCAGTGCCTGGGAGCGTTTCACCGACACCGGGCCGACGGCCCTGCTGCCGCGCGGCGACCGTCATTTCGGCTGCGTGCACGGCGTGGCCCGCGACCAGGCCGAGGCGGTGATGGCGCTGGACGATGCGGCCTGGCTGCAGCGCCTGCAGAACGCGCTCGGCTGGCGTGCCGGCCGCCTGCTTGAATCAGGCCCGCGCAGTGCCTACCCGCTCATCCAGGTGCTGGCGCGCGCGCTGGCCGGACAGCGCACGGTGCTGCTGGGCAATGCGGCGCAGACCATCCATCCGCTGGGGGCGCAGGGCTTCAACCTGGGCCTGCGTGATGCGCTGACCCTGGCCGAGCTGCTGGAAGACGGCGCCGCCGATGCCGGCAGCGATGCCCTGCTGCAGGCCTACGTGGCCCGCCGCGAGGAGGACCGCCGGCAGACGGTGGCGTTCTCCGGTGGCCTGGCGCGGTTGACCAGCAACCCGGCGCCGCTGCTGCGGCCGCTGCGCAGCCTGGGCCTGGTGGCGGCCCAGCGTGCCTCGGTGCAGTCGATGCTGGTCGGCGGTGCGATGGGCTTCCGCGGTGATGTACCGCGCCTGTGCCGTGGGGAGGCCGCATGAGCCGCCGCATGCGCCTGGACGTGGCCATCGTCGGCGGTGGCGTGGTCGGTGCCGCCTGTGCGCTGGCGCTGGCCGATGCCGGCCTGTCGGTCGCTCTGGTCGAAGGCCGCGAGCCGCCGCCGTGGCAGGCCGCGCAGCCGGACCTGCGCGTGTTCGCCTTCGCGGCCGACAACGTACAGCTGCTGCAGCGCCTCGGCGTGTGGCCATCGATCGCCCAGGCCCGTGCCTGGCCGTACCGGCGCATGCAGGTGTGGGATGCGGCCGGTGGCGAGGACCTGCTGTTCGATGCCGATCGCTTCGGCCGTCGCGAGCTGGGCTACATCGTCGAGAACGGACTGCTGCAGGACCGCCTGTGGGCGGCGCTGCCGGCAGCCGGCGTGCAGCTGCACTGCCCGGCGCGGGTGGAAGCGCTGGAGCAGGACGACGAGGGCGTGCGCCTGCGCCTGGACGATGGCCGTCGCCTGGATGCCGCACTGGCGGTGGCTGCCGATGGCGCCGAATCGACCCTGCGCCAGCTGGCCGGGATCGAGGTCGAGCGCCACGACTACCACCAGCGTGGCGTGGTGGCCTATGTGGACAGCGAGCTGCCGAACCAGGCCACGGCCTGGCAGCGCTTCCTGCCGGGCGGGCCGCTGGCCCTGCTGCCGGTGGCCGAGCGCCGCAGCTCGATTGTCTGGACCCTGCCCGAGGACGAGGCTGCACGCGTGCTGGCGCTGGACGAAGCGGCCTTCAACCGTGAACTGACCCGCGCCTTCGCCGCGCGCCTGGGTGAGCTGCGCCTGGCCTCGCCGCGTGCAGCGTTCCCGCTGCGACGTCAGCTGGCCCGCCACTACGTGGCCGGCCGCGTGCTGGCGCTGGGCGATGCTGCCCACGTGGTGCATCCGCTGGCCGGGCAGGGCGTGAACCTGGGGCTGCGCGACGTCGCCGCCCTGCAGCAGTGGCTGGCGCCGTCGGCCGAGCGCCGTGGCCAGCCGCGCCTGTCGCCGCAGCGCCTGCAGCGCTGGGCACGCGAGCGTCGCAGTGACAATCACATCGCCGCCTACAGCTTCGATGCGATCAACCGCCTGTTCTCCAACGACGAGATGCACCTGACCCTGGCCCGCGGCCGCGCGCTGGGCTGCGTCGGCAAGTGGCCGCCGCTGGTGCAGGCATTCTGGAAGCGCGCCGCCGGCGTGTAAGCGGGTAGCGCCGGGCCATGCCCGGCGAGCGCGCCGCGCGGTTCACGGATGCCGCCGGGCGTGGCCCGGCGCTACCCCTGTAGATCCACGCCATGCGTGGATGGACATTTGGAATCAAGTCAGTAGATCCACGCCATGCGTGGATGAACATCGCGAAGGCGGATCAGTCGATCAGCCAGCCGGCCAGGTCGGTGCGGTCCAGCTTGCTGCGGTGTTTCACATCCAGCGAATTGAATTCATCGGCCAGCGCGGGGTTGGCCTGCGCTTCTTCGCGGCTGATGAAGCCATCGCCGTCGACGTCCAGTGCGGCGAAGTGGATGCGGTACTGGCCGACCACGCTGGCCGGGCTGACCGAGCGCACGGTCACCGGCGTTTCGCCCAGCGGCACGGCGATGTCGACGCTGCCGGTGACGCGGCCACTGGCCAGCGACTGCTGGCGTACCACGCCGCTGTCGTCGCGCAGCGGCGCACTCTGTGCCGGCGGAGGCAGGGCCACCTGCGCCGATGCAACGGCCGGCAGCAGGGCCATCAGGAGTGGAATCAGTCGAAAGTGCATGCGGGCGTGTTCCTGGTAGCGCCGGGCCATGCCCGGCGGACGTCGTGTCTCAGCGCAGCGGCGAGGCCAGTACGGTGATCTCTTCGCGGTCGTGGTAGAGCTGCTTGGCACGCACCACCAGCGGCTTGCCGGCCTGCTCCTGGAACAGGTCCAGACACAGGCGGGTTTCGTCCCAGCGCTTCTTCATCGGCAGCTTCAGGTTGAAGATCGCGTGCCTGCACCAGCCTTCACGGAACCAGGTGGCCATGCGTTCGGCCACGCGCCGCGGCTGCTCGACCATGTCGCAGACCATCCAGTCCAACGGCTGGTCCGGGTGCCAGTGGAAACCATCGGCACGCAGGTGCTCGACCAGGCCGGTGTCCAGCACGTGCTGGCGCAGCGGGCCGTTGTCGATGCTCAGCACGTGCATGTGCTGGCGGGTCAGCACCCAGGTCCAGCCACCCGGTGCGGCACCGAGGTCGGCGGCACGCATGCCGGGCTTTGCCAGTGCCTCGCGTTCTTCCGGGGTCAGCAGGGTCAGCAGCGCTTCGTCCAGCTTCAGCGCCGAGCGCGAGGGCGCTTCGGGCAGCAGCTTCAGGCGCGGAATGCCCAGTGCCCACGGTGCGCTGTCGGCCGGGTCGGCCACGCAGACGAAGGCATGGGTACCGTCGACGAACACCACGTGCAGGCGCGGCAGGCGCGCATTGGGCTTGTCGGTCAGCTTGCCGGCCTTGCGCAGCGCCGGGCGCAGCGCATTGCCGAAGGCGCGGGCCAGCCCCGAAAGCGGCTTGCCGGCATCCGAATCGGGGTGCTCCACCCACAGGTCGCCGAAGCGCGGCGCATCGGCCAGCACCTCCAGCATCGGGGTGATGCGGTCAGCCGGATCCAGCTGCGGCAGTTCGGCCAGCACCACCAGCTTCTGCCGGGCGAAGATCAGTTCGCGCCAGCGCAGGCGCGGTGCCAGCGCAGCGGCTTCGTCGCACATGAACAGCACGTAGCCATCATTGCGCTGGGTGCGCGAATAGCCCGCGAAACCGGCTTCACCGGCGCGGAACTGCAGTTCGCCGGCCAGTTCGGGCTCGAAGCCCTGGCGGCACAGGCACAGCAGGCCGATGCCGGCCTCAGTAACGGGCGCCATCACTCTCTCCATAGGCGCGCAGCACGCTGCGGGCGTCATCACGGTTCAGGCCCTGCACGACTTCGATGCCGCGCTTGTTGAGCTCGCCGACCCAGTCTGCGGGCAGCGGGCCTTCATCAAATGGGGTCAGTGCTTCCACATCGGCCGAACTGGCGCCGATCAGCAGGCGGTCGATGCCGGCCCACACGGTGGCGCCGTAGCACTGGCAGCACGGCTGCGAGCTGGTGGCCAGGGTGATCGGCGACAGCACGGCGTTCAGGCGCGGGGTCTGCAGGCGCTGCTGGGCCAGCATGTAGGCCATGTTCTCGGCATGCGCCAGCGAGGTCGCATGCGGCATCACCCGGTTCACGCCGGCGGCGATCACCTTGTCTTCCGGCCCGAACACCACCGCGCCGAACGGGCCACCGCTGGCGTGTTCGATGTTCAGCCGCGACAGCGCGATGGCCAGCGCGACCTTGGCCTCATCGCCGGGATAGCGACGATCCAGGTCGATCTGGTCGTGGATCCAGGCGGGAAGGGTCAGGTGGACTTGCGCGTACAGCATCGCGGGGGTGCCTCGTGTGGAAGGGAAGAGGTGCAGCAGGTTCGGTAACCGGCGCGCAGTGTAGCGGCAGCCGGGTGCACCGCGGGTGTCTGCTCAGTCGTCCAGGTCGGTGCGGACCACCACGTACTGCTTGCGGAACTCCAGCCCGGCCTGCGGCCAGCGTGCGGCGTAGGCGCGCAGCAGGGGCAGGGCGGCGGGGAAGTCATGGCCGTTCACCCGGCAATCGGCCTCGCACTGGCCGTCCGCATCGCGCGAGGCGAACAGGCGGATGCCGAGGAACTGGCGGGTCTTCAGCAGGTCGTTGAAGGCGTCCACGCTCTGGGTGAACAGGCAGCAGGGGCACGAGCCATGGTCGTCCTCGCTGCAGGCAGCGGCGTCGTTGGCCGGTTCGCTGCGGTAGTGCGCCAGCGGGCCCAGCACCACCGCGCGCGCCAGCGGCGTCCCCGTTTCCTCGGCGCCGTAGCGCAGGGTCAGCATCTGCAGTTCCGGCGCGTCGTCGGCGCCGATGGCGGCCTGCAGGGCCGGGAGGTCCACCCGCGCCCAGTTCTCGAAGCCAGACAAGGTTGCCTCTTCCGGGCCTTCGCCGACGGCGTGCTGATATTCGAACAGGCCATCGGCGAACAGCGCCGGATGGCGCGCCTCGATCACCGAGGAGATCTGCCAGCCGCCGTTGTCGCGCGGATCGGCACCTATCGCGTGCGGGCTCAGGCGCAAACCGCTGTCCAGCACCAGTTCGTGGCCATCGACGGTACAGGCGATGTCACGGCCCAGCAGGACCTGGTGCAGCAGCGGCAGGAGGGGAGACGCGGTCGTGGTCATCGGTGCACCTGGTTTGCAGGGTGGGGCGCAGCCGCCGGGCGGGGCCGGCGTTACAGAGCGTCGAGTTCGGCGCGATACCGCCGTGCGTCGGATTGCTGCTGCGGATCGTTGCCATGGTCGCGCAGCCAGGTTTCCAGCTCGCGGCGATAGTCCGCGCGGAAATCGGCATTGCCCGGGCTGAAATGCAGCTTGCGTGCCGCCACGTCCACCCGTTCGCGCGCACGTGCGCGGGCCTGGGCGATGCCGTGCGGTGATTCGTTGGTGAGGATGACGAAGTTGCGCGGGAAACCCGGCGTGTACTTCACCACGAACGGCTGGTCGCGCGCCGGGATGCGGATGGTGTTTTCCAGCGGCCACAGCGAGGCGGTGTTGGTATGGAACACCACCTCCACATCGCGGCCCTCGGCGGTGTGCAGCACCGCTTCATAGCGCCAGATGTACTGCTCGTTGAGCGTGGAGCTGGTTTCCTCGGCCTGGACGATCACCGCTTCACCGCGCTCGCCCACCGCATTGAGGAAGGTGGCGTTGAGGAAGCTGCCGAGGAAGACATTGAGCATCGCCAGCGGGAACACCACGATGGCGTAGCCGAATGAGCGCCGCCACCACGAGACCAGTACGGCCAGCACCATCGCTGCGAAGAACGTCAGCAGCGGATGCTGCGAGATGAACCAGAGCAGGGCGGAGAGGGCGGTGATCATGTCCGGCAGTGTGCGGGCGCCTTCCCGGCGCCCGCGCAGGTCCTCAGGCCGACCAGGTGTCGCGCAGGGTCACGCTGCGGTTGAACACCGGCTTGGCCTCGGTGTGGTCGCGGCGGTCGGCGACGAAGTAGCCGGTGCGCTCGAACTGGAACGACTGCTCCGGGGTGGCGCTGGCCGCGGCCGGCTCGACATAGCCGGTGACGGTGCGGCGCGATTCCGGGTTGAGGTAGTCGCGGTAGGTCTTGCCCTCCGACTCGTCGTCCGGGTTCGGTACCGAGAACAGGCGGTCGTACAGGCGGATCTCGGCCGGCACGCCGTGCACGGCGCTGACCCAGTGGATGGTGCCCTTGACCTTGCGGTTGGCGCCTTCCATGCCCGGGCGCGATTCCGGATCCAGCCAGCCGCGCAGCTCGGTGATGGTGCCATCGGCATCCTTGACCACTTCATCGCAGCGGATGATGCCGGCACCACGCAGGCGCACTTCGCCACCCGGCACCAGGCGCTTCCAGCCCTTGGGCGGCACTTCGGCGAAGTCTTCGCGGTCGATCCACAGCTCGCGGGCGAACGGCACCTGGCGGCTGCCGAAGCTTTCGTCCTTGGGGTGGTTGCTGAAGGTCAGCTGTTCTTCGTGGCCTTCATCCAGGTTGGTCAGCACCAGCTTCACCGGATCGATGACCGCCATGCGGCGCGCGGCGGCGCTGTCCAGGTCTTCGCGCAGCGCGCCTTCCAGCACGCTGAAGTCGATCAGCGAATTCTGCTTGCTGATGCCCACGCGTTCGGCGAACAGGCGCATCGCGGCCGGGGTGTAGCCACGGCGGCGCAGGCCCTGCAGGGTCGGCATGCGCGGGTCTTCCCAGCCGTCCACCAGCTGCTCGGTGACCAGCGCCATCAGCTTGCGCTTGCTCATCACCGTGTAGTTGATGTTCAGGCGCGAGAACTCGATCTGGCGCGGCTTGGCGGCTTCGCGCGGCAGGCCGGCGTCGACCAGCGGCTGGGTCAGCGCATCGTCATGGGCGAAATCGACGTTGTCCACGCACCAGTCGTACAGCGGGCGGTGGTCTTCGAATTCCAGCGTGCACAGCGAGTGGGTGATGCCTTCGATCGAATCGCCCAGCGCATGGGCGAAGTCGTACATCGGGTAGATCGGCCACGCGTTGCCGGTGTTCTGGTGCTCGACGTGCTTGATGCGGTACAGGGCCGGATCGCGCAGGTTGATGTTGCCGCTGGCCATGTCGATCTTGGCGCGTACGGTGCGCGCGCCATCGGGGAATTCACCGGCGCGCATGCGGCGGAACAGGTCCAGGTTTTCCTCGACGCTGCGGTCGCGCCACGGCGACGGACGGCCCGGCTCGGTGAGGGTGCCGCGGTAGGCGCGCACTTCCTCGGCCGACAGGTCGCAGACGTAGGCCTTGCCCTGCTCGATCAGCTTCTCGGCGGCCAGGTAATAGGTCTGGAAGTAATCCGAGGCGTGGCGCAGCTCGTTCCAGGTGAAGCCCAGCCAGCGCACGTCATCCTGGATGGCGGCCACGTACTCGGGGTCTTCCTTGGCCGGGTTGGTGTCATCGAAGCGCAGGTTGCAGACACCACTGAACTCACCGGCCAGGCCGAAGTTCAGGCAGATCGACTTGGCGTGGCCGATGTGCAGGTAGCCGTTCGGCTCGGGCGGGAAGCGGGTCTTGATCGCCTGGTGCTTACCGCTGGCCAGGTCCTCGCGCACGATCTGGCGGATGAAATCGCGCTTCTCGTGGCTGTCGGCGGGGGTCTCGGGGCTGGCGGGGGTGTGCTCGGACATGAGTCGGCGAAAGAGAAAGGCAGAAAGACCAACAGTTTAGCGCGTCAGGGGCGGGGCTGCCGGGTGGCGTCTGCGGTTGCCGGGCCCCCCCCCCCCCCCCCCGGAGGGGGGGGGGTGGTGCCGGCCCCCC